>NZ_JASD01000002.1 GCF_000622385.1 Sulfitobacter noctilucicola | reverse complement strand
AGCGCAAGCTGCCATCGCAGATCACCGAGATGGGCTTGAGCGACCTGCGTGTCACAGACTTCATCAAGCCAACGAATTGGCCGACGATTGATGCCCTGCCCTCTTGCGCGAATGCCGCCTTTGTGGAGTTCGCCTCCGCACAGTACCGGCATCTAAATCCTGAATGGTCGTTCTTCGCGGCAGTGTCGCGGTATCTCGATTCACTTCCCGATGATGCCTACGACATGATCATTTTTGATTGCCCGCCTGCCATTGGCTACCAGTCGATGAACGCGGTCTTTGCGGCGGATGTCCTCTATATTCCGTCCGGCCCGGGATACTGGGAGTACGATTCCACCACCTCCTTTATCGGTCAGTTGTCCGAAGCACTGGAGGATCTTGAACGGTTTGGTGGAGCGGTTCCCGGAGGGACATTCACCTTGCCAAAGGTGTTTGCCGATGTGCGTTTTCTGATCACGAGGTTCGAGGCCAACAACGATTTGCACCGTGCGATGCAGCAGGCCTTTGGTAAGGTCTTTGGCGATAGGCTTGCCGAACACCCGATAGAGATGACCCGCGCGGTAGAGCAGTCAGGCCGGTTTCTTAGCTCGATCTACGAGACAGATTACCGCGACATGACACGCGAAACATGGCGGCGGGCACGGGCATCATTCGATCAGGCGTATGACGAATTCAAAGGGCATCTGATTACAGCGTGGGACACCATCTGAGCAAGGTTGGGGAGTATAAGGCATGAGCAAGAAAAAACGCGTTTTCGACATTGATTTTGAAGAAGTCGATGTCACCAAAGAAGCAACTGTCCCCGCGGGGACAGAGCGGCGCGGCCCGATGGCGGCGGCGATCACAGAGAATGCAGAAGCGTTGAATGCCCGCCAATCGGCGGAGGCTGCCATCCGGCAGGAAAACGACGCGCTGGCGCACGAGCATGTAAGGTTAAAGAAGGCGGGTTTGATCACCGATCTTGTACCGCTTGATGCCATCCGGACCGACAAGCTGGTGCGCGACCGTGCACCCGGCCGTGACCCCGAGATTGACGAGCTCAAGCAGTCGATCAAAGAGATCGGGCTGAGCAACCCCATCAGGGTTGAGCAGGTCGGCGATGTTTTTGAACTGATCCAGGGTTTTCGCCGTTTCACCGCCTACGCAGAACTGTTCGAAGAAACCGGCGACGAGGCATTTGCGCGCATCCCTGCGGGGATCAACGCCAAAGGCGAAAACCTGCTGCGTCTTTACCGCAGGATGGTCGATGAAAACCTGGTGCGGCGCGGTGTTTCCTTTGGGGAGATGGCACAGCTCGCGATCAATTACCGCAAACAGGCATCCGATATTGAAGGCTACGATCACGCGGTTGAGCTTTTGTTCGCCTCATCAGGCAGGCAGAAGCGAAGCTATATCAAGCATTTTGTACGGCTGCTTTCAGCGACCGAAGGGCGGATCCGACACGTTGACGCGATCCCCCGCGCGTTGGGGCTTCAGCTTGTCCGGCGGCTGGATGAAGATGCGGATGCCGGCAGCATGCTCAACCGGATGCTCGGTGCGGAGGAGGGACGCACGGCAGAGCAGGAGCAGGCATTGCTGTCGGACTTCGCGGCGCGGTATGCAGCACCGGCGGCAAAGAAAGTTTCGCTGACCCCGAAGGCGCGTGCGGCCAAAACAACTTTCCGGCTCAACCGTCCCGGTGGGGACGCGAAATGCACGGTCGCTGATGGCCGGATAGAGCTGCGGCTTGAGCAGGATTTCAGCGGTGTTGAGCGCAAAAAGCTCGAAGCGGCGGTTGAGGCATTTCTGAAGGCTCTGGATTGAGTATCTGCTCTGTCCCCGCGGGGACAGAGCAGCTTTCCTAATTTATTTCAATATCTTAGCGAATTTTCTGCTGAAGAAACGCCAAGATCGGGGTCAGGACGGTCCCTGCGTCCTCTTCATGGGCGAGGTGGCCCAGTTCCGGCAGGGTCACAACCTCGGCGGCAGGCATGATCCCCGCACATTCCAACGACGTGGAGGGGGGAACCGCTTTGTCCCTATCGCCAACGATTAGCAGAGTTTCAGAGGGGTGCTGATGCAGCTTCCGCAATAGGGGATCGAGGTTCCATTGCGCCATCATGCCAAGGGTCCCGTCGACATGTCCGGCGTCACCGATCAACGCTTGATACCAAATCAGGTCTTCATCCGGTAACGTTGAGCCGGTTCCCTCAATCAGTCGTTTGATTGACCCGCTACGGGAGGTGGATGCCGTGAAAAACCGTGCCACCATGGGCGTCATCGCAAGAGCCTTGGCAATAAGCGGAAATAGAAGTCCCGCAAGGCCTTTGAAATTTCCCAGAGCCGCGTTGATGCCGATAACTGGAGGGGCAGGGGTCATGTCTTGTGCCATTTGCAGCGCCAGTGCACCCCCAGCGGAATGCCCTATGATCGCTGCCGGAACCCACTCCTGATCTGCACAAAGTTTTGAAATGTCCTGAGCTATTGGAATGAGCCCCAGTCGTTGTTGTGCGCCACATTTTGTGAACCCCTGACCCGGTAAATCCATCGCAATCACGCGATAGTTCTTCGCAAGGAGCGGCATCAGGTGTCGCCAGCTCTGCACGCCTCCGCCCGCACCATGCAAAAGCAACAACAGCGGACCTTCGCCCATCTCTTGCACGTGCCAGCGGTGCGGTTTGCACAGGATGAATTTGGAGTGTTGCGCGTGGGGCCAATGGCCCGAATGTTTGTCCCAGTCCATGGGTCAGCTATCGAGAGCGCGGTTAACCGTCGCGGAGAGGCTTTGCGCATCTGCACGGGGTAAAGATACATACCGTCCCCGCAGGGACAGGGCTAAATCGTTCAGGCTGCGGTCAGGTCGTTTGCCGGTATCAATCACGATGCTGTCGATGTTCTGTGCCGCAATTTGTGCAGCGATCGTTTTCGCGTCCAGACCAGCCTTGTGGCGGTCGGGGGTTCCATCAAGCGCGACGTTGGCCCGGCCGTCCGTAAGTAAAACGATCACCGGGCTCAGCCCCTTGCGCTTTACAGTCATAGCAGTCTCTAATCCGCACTTCAGACCGTTTGCGAGGGGCGTTCCGCCCCCGCCAGGCAACGCCGCCAAACGTCGCTTTGTCTGTACTAAAGATCGCGTAGGCGGCAAAAGAACTTCTGCGCTATCGCCACGGAAAGATATCAGCGCAACGTGATCCCGGCGGGCGTATGCTTCGGCCAGCAATAGCTCAACGGCCCCTTTCGCTTCTGAAAGACGGGCGAGGGCGGCTGATCCGGACGCATCCACAGCAAAAACAAGGACCCTGTCAGACAGGTCTTCGTATCGTTTGAAGCGTAGGTCAGTTGGGAAAATGATCGGCCCCAGACGTTCGGGCTGGTTTTTGCGGCGTAGCATCTGCCAAGGAATGCAAGCCCGCAGTGTTGACACAAGATCAATCCGCGCATCGGGTGGCCGTGTTCCTGCATCACGGGCGGGGAGGGGTCGTCCGCGTCTGTTGCCTATCTGCTTGTTTCCGGAACCGCTTCCTGTGCCGCTTTTAGTCTGATTAGAGCCTGCTTTTTTCAGGATGTCAGGGGGTAGTGCCGCGAGTACAGCCTGCAAGATGATGTCTTGCGGAATTGTCGCGCTGCCCGACTGATCGGTCGTTGCATCATCCTCCGGTTGCTCTGACCGAGCTGTGTCTTGGATTGCTTCTTCCTGTGGCTGTTCAGGAAAGCGGGTGGCGCGGGGTGCAAGGACCAGTTCAGCCGCGACCGCAATATCTTCTGGCGCTACAAAATTCCGCCTGTTTAGAGCCGCATTTGCCTTCGCGGCAGAAAGTGCAAATGAGGGCGCGCGCAGGCTTGTGATGCCAAGGCTGACAGCAAGGGTTACCAAGTCTTCGACAATATGATCCGACGCGTGGACCGTGATCCTTCGCGAAGGCAGTTTGATGTCTTGTATCTCGGATATCTCTCGCAGGCTCGTATCTTGCAACGAGACGGAAAACGCGAGCCTGTCAGTCAATGCAGCAGGCGGTGGGTCCTCGCCTTCGGTATGCTCGTCCAGGGCGACAACCCAGTTTCCGCTGCCACAATCCAACGTACCAGCCAGAACGTTTGACAAAAGCGGGGAGGCGCGTTCAGCCATGGTCAATACAAATCCGGAATGTGATCTGTCCAGCAGGCCTCGTTGACGGGCAAGTGTGCCATCCGTGAGGCTTGCAGCCACATCGATGCCGCCGGTGAGTGTCTCTTGCGACATTGAGGGGTGCAGGCGCATGGATGTGGCGGGTAGCAGCGCAACAAATGCGTCCCTAACAGGGCCGGCGCGGGCGTGCAGGACAATGCCGCCAAGACCTTCGGGATCAATCCTGAGCAGCGTGAGGGCAAGGGTGGCGCGTTCCCATGGGGTCACCCCAACACATCCTCGACAATGCGCACCACGCGTGTACCCGAACCAGCCTCGTCCAGCGGATCGCGGCGCAACCTGTGGCGCAGAGCCATGGGGGCGATATCGCGAATATGGGCGCGGGTCAGAGCGGTATCGTTTCGCAGGGCCGCGTAAGCTCTGGCAGTCTTCAGGAGTGTCAGCTCCCCCCTGAGCCCATCAGAGCCGAGTTTTATGCACAACTTGGCCACATCATGCAGAGTGGTTTCCGGCGTCTTCAGCTTTTTCAGGGCCTTTCGGGCGGCCAGTATCTGGTCGCGCAAGGCGGCGTCCTCGGCTTGCCAGCGCAGCATGAAGGCTGCGTTGTCATTCTCGAATGCATCGCGCCGTTTGATGACCTCTACCCGCTCTGAAATATCGTTGGGGGAGGTCACATCTACAGAAAGACCGAACCGGTCGAGCAATTGCGGCCGTAGCTCACCCTCCTCGGGATTGCCGGAGCCAACGAGCACAAAGCGCGCAGCATGGCGGATAGACAAGCCTTCACGCTCAATGACGTTCTCGCCTGATTGGGCGACATCGAGCAGCAGATCAACGATGTGATCCTCAAGCAGGTTCACCTCATCGATATAAAGATATCCACGATTGGCAGCCGCTAGCAAACCGGGTTGAAACGCCTTTTCGCCCCGTGTCAGAGCCTTTTCTATGTCCAATGCGCCGGTCACGCGGTCTTCGGAGGCACCCAGCGGCAAATCGACAACAGGCGTTGGAATTTTGTGGGTTGCGTTGCCGGTGACGTTCGCCCAGTCGGGGCAGTCTTTGAACGTTTCGCTGTTCACCGGGCAAGCTTTGACCGCCTTGATCGGGGGGAGCAGGGCGGCAAGGGCGCGGACGGCGGTTGATTTGCCGGTACCACGATCGCCAAACACCAGCACACCGCCGATTGACGGATCAATTGCAGTCAAGAGCATAGCTTGTTTCATCTCGGTCTGGCCGACAATCGCGGAGAAAGGGAAGGGGTTTTTCATAAGACCTCTATCGGTTTGAGAGGGGATTCACCGCCCCACGTGCCTTCATCGTCAATGAGCGTGAAGCGGGCGTAGAGTTCTTCGCGGAACCAGTCTTCTTGCCGTACGCTTCGGATAGCGTCCGCATGTGGCCCCGTCCGCGCGAATGCACTCATACTAGCGGCGTCCGGCCAGATCGAAAACGTGACCTGATGCAAAAGCGGCACGTCGCCGATACCAATCTTGAACAAAACGTTCGGATCATTCCCGATGACGTTGGAAATGTCGGGTACGCGCCCCCAAAAGCGCGCCATTGTTCGCGGCTTCACGCTTGCCCGCGTTAGGATTGCGAGTGGGCCTTTGTGGGTATCGGGTGCTGCATTGAAAGGCATGGTGCCTGACCATTGGCCCCGGACGCTGTCGGTGTTGAGATAGACGGTCCAGCTTTCGGCGGCGCACTTGCGGTAACGTGCAAACAGATTGTGGGTACCTTGAATACGCTGGGCGATTTCGAGATCAGGCCAGGTTGTGAGGATGGCAAATACGTTGATGTTCGGCCTGAGATTAAAGCCCTCACCGGACCCCGATCCGCAAAGTTTCCAAAAACCGATCTCGGGGATACGTGCCAGGACGGGCCGCGCAAGCCCCATCATCGCGAAGGCCCACGTCCGCGCCATCACGCTGTCAAAGCGGTAAAAACTTAGGCTGACCACCTGATTCACTGAAAACGAGTCCCCTTGGCTGTCAGATCAAGCTTACACTTTGGGCCGCATTTGGGAAGGGGTTCGACAGGAATGTTGTAAACTAAACTAGACAGTAGTACGCTTAATTCACCTGACAGGATGAGTCTCATGCAAAACCTATCCCACGCGATTGTTATTGGTGCCGGCCTTGGCGGGCTGGCCGCGGCGATGCGATTGGGTGCTAAGGGCTATAGCGTTACGGTATTGGACCGACTTGATCGCGCGGGCGGGCGCGGTTCTTCAATTACGCAAAACGGACACCGGTTTGATTTAGGCCCGACAATCGTGACGGTCCCGCACGTTTTCGAGGGTCTTTGGAAAGCCTGCGGGCGTGACTTTCATAAGGATGTTGATCTGCGACCGCTTGATCCGTTCTACGAGGTGCGATGGCCGGACGGTACATCCTTCAAGGCGTCGTGTGACGATGAAAAGATGTTTGCCGAGGTCAGTAAAGTCAGTCCGACCGATCTGAAAGGATACAAGCGGTTCCTGAAGGATTCCCGCGCCCGATATGTTGTCGGGTTCGAGGGTATGGTCGCCAAACCGATGCATCGGTTGTGGGAGACGATAAAGGTCCTGCCAAAATTTGCCGCCCTGCGGGCTGACAGATCGATCTACGGGTTGGCAGCGGCGCGTGTGAAAGACGAACGCTTGCGGATGGCGTTGTCGTTTCATCCGCTGTTCATAGGTGGCGACCCTGCGCATGTCACTTCTATGTACGCGCTCGTCGCGCATCTCGAAAAAGAGTACGGCGTGCATTATGCCATGGGCGGTGTACAGGCGATTGCCGATGCGATGGCCGATGTCGTCCGCGGGCAAGGCGGCGTTATCCGGCATGAGACGAATGTTGATGAGATCCTGGTCGAGGACGGTGCCGCAAAAGGTGTACGCCTGAGCGACGGCACACAGCTGGATGCTGACGTCGTCATCAGCAATGCGGATGCGGGATACACCTATGACCATTTGCTACGCAACCATGCCAAACGCCGCTGGACGGTGCAAAAGCTCCGCAAGCGGCGGTGGTCGATGGGTCTGTATGTCTGGTATTTCGGGACGAAAGGCACCGCTGAAATGTGGCCTGATCTAGGGCATCACACGATCCAGAACGGTCCACGATTCAAAGGTCTGCTGCGGGACATTTTCATCAAGGGAAAGCTATCTGATGATATGAGCCTTTATGTGCATCGCCCCTCTGTGACGGACCCGACAGCTGCGCCAGAAGGTGATGATACATTTTATATTCTGTCGCCGGTTCCGCATCTGGGATGGAAAGATGCGGTGGACTGGGAGCGTGAGGAAGCAATTTACCGCGAGAAAGTGGCGGCGGTTCTTGAGGGCATGATGCCGGGCTTTCGGGAGCGGATCACAACCGAGCTTGTCTTTACTCCGGAAACCTTTCGGGATCGTTATCTGTCGCCTCATGGCGCGGGGTTTTCGCTTGAGCCGCGCATACTGCAATCGGCCTGGTTCAGACCGCACAACGTCAGCGAAGAGGCGCGGGGGCTTTATCTGGTTGGCGCAGGAACCCATCCCGGTGCGGGGTTGCCGGGGGTCGTATCAAGTGCCGAAGTTCTGGGGAAGCTCGTGCCTGATGCGCCTGTTCGCGCAGCACAATCACGCATGGCCGCAGAATGATCCGCGCTGACGATATGGACCATTGCCGGTCGGTGATCCGAACAGGGTCGCTTTCGTTTCATACGGCGTCTAGATTGCTGCCTGCCAAAGTGCGTGATCCTGCGCTGGCACTTTATGCGTTCTGCCGGCTTGCCGATGACGAAGTCGATGAAGGCAATCACAAAGCGCGGGCTGTTCTGTCATTGCGCGACCGGCTCGATGACGCTTATGCTGGCCGTCCGCGCAACGCGCCGGAAGATCGCGCTTTTGCCGCCATCATAGAAGAATTCGAAATGCCGCGCGCCTTGCCCGAAGCGCTTTTGGAAGGGTTGGCTTGGGATGCGGCAGAGCGGCGCTATCAGACCCTGTCAGGCGTTACAGACTATAGCGCGCGCGTTGCCTCTGCGGTTGGGGCGATGATGTGTGTGCTGATGCGGGTGCGCGATGCGGATGCACTGGCGCGTGCCTGTGATCTGGGCGTCGCCATGCAACTGACCAACATCGCGCGGGATGTAGGAGAGGACGCAAGGGCAGGGCGGCTCTATCTGCCGCTCGACTGGATTGCCCAAGCAGGTCTCTCGCCGGATGAGTTTTTGCAGCAGGACAGCGCGACGATCGAGACACGGCGGATGGTGCGCCGGTTGCTTGCGGAAGCGCGCAGGCTTTATCTGCGTTCGGAGGCCGGTATTTCGGCGCTGCCACTGCAGGCGCGGTCAGGTATCTATGCTGCGCGTTACGTCTATTCGGGGATTGGCGGTTGTGTGCGGCGCAATGGCTACGATTCAATCACCCTTCGGGCGCATACATCCAAATGGCAAAAGCTCGGGTGGGTCATGCAGGCAGGATTGCGTGCGGCCGGTACAATGGTCCTGCCGCAATCGCCGGTGATCTATGCGGCCCCTTTGCCTGAAGTCCGCTTTCTGGTAGAGGCGGCAGCGAACGTGCAAAGAGGCGCAACTCAAGGGCGCACGGCGGCGCTTCTGGATGTGTTGTCTGATTTGGACGCGCGGTCTCAGTCTTCTCAAATAGCGGCTGAATAGAGCCGCGTCAGGATGCGGTTATGAACTTCTACTTGTTTGCACTCTTCCTTCTGGCGTGTTGCGCTGCGGGCGCGACCGGTGCGGTGTTTCAGCCGGGCGCATGGTATCGGCGCCTTGAGAAACCTGACTGGACCCCGCCGGACTGGATGTTTCCGGTGGTCTGGACCTCAATCTATTTGCTGATCTCCTTTGCGGGTGCACGTGTTGCTGTGTTGGAGGGCAACGCCTACGCGATGGCGTTCTGGGCGATGCAGACGTCCTTTGCGACATTGTGGACGCCGGTTTTTTTCGGGCTTCGGCGGCTGAAGGGGGCACTGGCTGTGATGGCTCCGCTCTGGATTGCTGTTGCGGGGTGCACATGGACGCATTTTCAGCTCGACTTTTGGGCCGGTGCCGCATTCGTGCCGTACCTTGTTTGGGTCACTGTCGCCGCCGCTCTCAACTTCTCTGTCTGGCGTCTGAACCCTAATGAAGCGCCGCTGATCCCCTCGGACACCTGACGGAAGTATAACTGGCCGTAGGTATGTCGCGTCAAAAGCGCCACTTGGCGCGGCGCGGGACGCGTACAGCAAGCATCGGTTTCAACAAGGGTGACGCATAGCGTTCGAGATCGAGTGCCTCATGCACGCCTTGTGTCTTTTCGCCGTTGATAGACGTCTCAACGACAGACCGGGAATAAAATGGCGCATCCAGCATCGGTTTGACCTGACGCGGAGTGGTGCCGTGGTCGGCGCGGGTCTCGCGGCGCAGCGCCCAAAGCGTGCGTTTGAAGCCGGTACGCGGCGGGGCTCCCGTGACAGAAGCATGGCCGTTTGTGTCAAAGGCAATGGCGGCGTCCAGTGTAGTGCCGTCACGCCGGTCTGCATCGTAAAAGCATGTAGCGCCAGCCTTGGTGGGATATCGGCCCCACGTCCAATAGCTGAAGTCGGTTTCCAGCGGGCGGGTGCCGAAGTTACTGTCGAAATATCCATGGCCGTCGAATTGCCACCCTTTGGCTTCGAGGTCGACTTTGATGCGGCTAACCGGCGCAAAGGGGCGCCAAATGTGAGCGCCATCCGGGGTCAGGGGAAGCTCAACCGACGTGATGGCAGACGGGGTGACGGTTATCCGTCCCCGCACACGTGACACCAGCGGGAGCGATGAAATTTCATTGATGTCGATGATCAGGTCGTTGCCTGTCCATGTCATGGAAGACGGGCCAACGGTGAATTGGTCGGGGGACGTGCGCAGAGCAGAGGTTCCTCTGTCGGTCATCGTGAACCGCCCGCCTTTCCCGTAGGTTGCGACGTTGATACAGCAATGATTGGCGGGGGTGTGGCGCCCTGACCATGCGTACCAAGGCGAGAATACCGAGCCTATGAAACCGATCACCGAAACCGCGCGTTTTCCGTCATCAGAAAGGCCATCGACATACCACCAAGCATACCCGCCTGCGGGGACGTCTAAGTCAAAGAATGGTCTTTCAAGATCGCCTCTGCCGCATGCATCGCGCAAAGGGTTGCCATCGGAATGCCCGCCCCCGGATGTATCCCACCGCCGACCAGATACAGGCCTGTGATCTTGCTGCGTACGGTCGGCCGGTGGAAGGCCGCCATCATCCCGTGCGGGGATCGCCCGTAGAGTGCGCCGTTCGAGGCGGGAAACAGAGCCGCGAAATTCTGGGGCATCGTCAGATTGTTTGCAGGCGGTCGCGGGCTGAAGTGCAGACCGAAATGCAGCAGGCGTTCCATTATCGACGTATGGCATTCTTGTCGCTCCTCTTGTGAGATGGCCGCTGTATCCGCGACCGGTGGCGCGTTCATGATAAGCTCGAACCGTTCCGGCCCTTCGGGGATGGCACCGCCGAACCTGTCTTGTGCGCAGACATAAAGGGTTGCCTGGCGCGGTGTGTTCCCTTGCGAAAGCGGGCCGAATTCTTCGTGTGGATCATCGCAGAAAAATACGTTGTGTCCGGCAAGCGGTATGCCGGTGGCGGTTGCTGCAAAACTGTGGACATAGGCCGAAAGGCTGCGTGGTTCCGTACCGCTATCGGAAACAGCATGGCGGATGTCATTTCCCAGCATACCCTTTTGCAAGGCGCGGGGGTCGCCATTGAATAACACCGCGTCTACCCTGACCCGACCTTTGTCGGTGACGACAGCAACCGGTTTGCCGGCTTCTACGTCTATCCGTTCGATATGGTGGTTATAGTGGAACACTGCGCCACATTCTTTGGCGCGGTCGGCGATTGCCACGGCCAGCTTGTGCATGCCCCCTTTGACGTACCAGACACCCTGTGCTTCGGCCTGCCAGATCAGGCTAAGCAGGGCAGGGGATGCATCGGGAATGCCGCCCACGTAAGTCGCGTAGCGGCCAAACAGCTGGACAAGCTTCGGCTCCCTGAACTGATGGGTGAGGTTGGTATCGAGACTGCGAAACACATCCATCTGGCGGATCAGGGAGGGGCGGCGCATGGTTTGCGCAGAGAGCGTCACGAGGGACGGCGCGGCCGTGCGCATCATCGGCCCTTCAAATGCGCTAAATAGATTTCTGGTCTTTTCCGTGAATGCGGCGAAGGCCGATGCGGCATCCTTGCCAAAAACCTGCGCGACATTTTGCTGGCTTTCGGACGGGTCCCGCATCAGATCAAGGGTCGTGCCATCAGACCAGAAGTGCCGCGCCAGAATATTCTCTTCTTCAAGCGTTACGTGGTTCTCGATCCGGCTACCTGTATCGGCAAACAGATCTTCGAATACACGCTTCATGGTCAGGACGGTCGGTCCTGCATCAACTGGCCCCGCGACCGAAGGTGCGGTGCGCATCTTGCCGCCCGGCTCTGCGTGGCGCTCAAACACACTGACTTTTGCGCCGCTATGAGCGAGCCTTAGCGCTGCGGCAAGCCCCCCGATGCCGGCACCGATAACGGCAATATGAGGACGTTCTTCTGTCATAGCGATCAGACGTTGAGTGATTCCATGTGTCAAGTTTAGTTGACACATGGCCCGTCATCAATAGACTACACTGAAAGCAGCATGGAGAGTCGCGCATGGATTTTGCCTTACGGATCGATACGGCCATCACAAAAGCCATCCGTCAGGGGCAGGCGTCTCCCTCCCCCGCCAAGCTCGCATCGGCGCTGCATTACACGGTCACGCCGGGCGGTGCGCGGATCAGGCCGTCGATCCTGATGGCGGTCGCCGCAGCTTGCGGAGACAGGACGCCGGCATTGTCCGATGCCGCGGCAGCAGCGCTTGAATTGATGCACTGCGCTTCGCTGGTTCACGACGACCTCCCCTGTTTTGACGATGCTGACACCAGACGTGGCAAGCCGTCGGTGCACAAAGCGTTTGGCGAGCCGCTGGCCGTGCTCGCGGGTGATAGCTTGATCATCATGGCGTTTGAAGTTCTGGCGAAGGCCGCGCTGCACGATCCGGAGCAGGCGGCGAAGCTTATCGGAATTCTGTCTAACCGGTCCGGCATGCCAAATGGTATCTGTGCGGGGCAGGGGTGGGAAAGCGAAGATGACGTCGACTTGCGCGCCTACCACCGTGCCAAGACCGGCGCATTGTTTATGGCGGCGACACAAATGGGCGCGGTCGCGGCTGGCGAAGATGCGGAACCTTGGGAAGAGTTGGGTGCGCGTATTGGCGAAGCGTTTCAGGTCGCCGATGATTTGCGCGATGCGCTTTATGACGAGGATACTCTGGGTAAACCTGTCGGGCAGGACGATCTGCATGGCCGTCCCAATGCAGTCACCGAATTCGGCATTCAGGGCGCGATTGCCCACATGCGCGAAATTCTGACGGGTGCGATTGCCTCCATCCCGAAATGCCCCGGTGAAGAGATGTTGGCAAATCTTGTGAGGGCGCAGGCCGAAGTTCTGACCCCGATCAAGTGGCGTGCCGGTCAGCAGCCCAACGACACACCGAATGGCTGACAGCCCGGCCCCCGAGGAACAGGCTACTGGCACTGGGCTGCTTCCTTCTCTCAACAATCTGATTGCAAAGCGCGGTTTCCAAAAATGGGCTGCGCGGTTTCCGTTCACGCGCAGACGGGTGCGGCGTGAGGGCGAAGCGCTGTTCGATCTGCTCGCGGGGTTTTGCCATTCGCAGGTTTTGCTGGCAGTGGTCAAGCTGGATATACCCGCGCGCCTGATGCGGGGGCCGATGGACTGTGGTGCCCTTTCGGCTGTCACTGATGTACCGGTTGCGCGGATGGAGGTATTGCTGCGGGCAGCGACTGCGCTAGGGCTGGTGAGGAGAAAGCGAAACAAGAGATATGCGCTGACACAACGCGGTGCGGCGCTTGTCGGCGCGCCGGGATTGCAGGAAATGATCCGTCACCATGATGTGCTTTATCGTGACCTTGCGGATCCCGTTGCCTTCTTCCGAGGTGAGACGTCACCCGAACTTGCGGGGTTTTGGCCCTATGTGTTTGGAGGTGATGTAGATCCGGCGCTGGCGCGTACCTATTCGGAACTGATGGCGCAAAGCCAGTTGCTGGTCGCAGATGACACGCTTGATGCTGTTTCATTAAAGGGCGTGCGCCGTTTGATGGACATCGGCGGGGGAACGGGTGCTTTCCTTGCTGAAGTGGCCAAGCGGTACGACACGCTTGAACTGACGCTGTTCGATCTGCCGCCTGTGGTGCCCGAGGCGACCGAGCGGTTTGCGAAGAATGGATTGACGGCCAGAACCAAAATCGAGGCAGGCTCGTTCCGAACCGATTCTCTTCCCATGGGCGCTGATACGATATCTCTGATACGGGTTTTATACGATCACGCGGACGAAACCGTGGCCCGCTTGTTGACTAAAATATTCGAGGCGCTGCCAGCTGGCGGGCGGCTGATTATTTCTGAGCCAATGAGTGGCGGTGAGACACCGACAAAGGCCGGAGATGCCTATTTCGCGCTGTATACACTCGCGATGGGAACCGGCAAGACACGTAGCGCCGCGCAGATCAAAGCGCTTTGTCTGACCGCTGGTTTTCAATCGGTCGACCTTGTTCGGACGCGTCGTTCTTTCATTACGTCCTGCGTGGTGGCGCACAAAGCCCAAGAATAAGTGTCCATTTTAGTTGACACAATATACTGTCAGTTTTAGCTTACATTAAGACGCCACCTGCTGAGCGAGTCCCTTCGGGCCGCATTGCAGGCGGGTGATGAGGGGGAGCTTGATGGAAACCACCGCAGTTATTCTGAACGGACCTCACGACCTGAGCCTTGATTGTCTCAAGGTGGTTGCTCCGTCAAAGAATGACATTGTGGTTGCTGTTGCCCACTCGGGGATCTCTACCGGTACTGAAAAGCTGTTATGGTCCGGCGACATGCCGCCCTTCCCCGGAATGGGGTATCCGCTGGTGCCGGGATACGAGGCCGCAGGCGAAGTGGTCGAGGCGGGTGCCGCAACCGGATACAAACCCGGCGACCGCGTCTTTGTGCCGGGGGCGAATTGTTTTGATGGTGCGTTTGGATTGTTCGGCGGGGCGGCATCCTTGCTGGTGTCGGACGCAGACCGCGTCACCCGCATTGATCCAGAATTGAAAGCCGAAGGCGCGCTGCTTGCGCTGGCCGCAACCGCGCGTCACGCAATGGCCGGACAGGGCAAGGCTGTGCCGGATCTGATTGTCGGTCACGGTGTTCTGGGTCGCCTGCTGGCGCGTCTTACGATTGCTGCGGGTGCGCCTTCGCCCACGGTCTGGGAGATTGATCCGCAGCGCAGTGCCGGCGCCGAAGGTTACGAAGTGATCCACCCCGATGCTGACACGCGCCGCGACTATACTTCTGTCTACGATGCTTCGGGTTCCGTGCCCGTGATCGCCGATCTGATTGGCCGCATCGTAAAAGGTGGCGAGATTGTTCTGGCGGGGTTCTACGCACAGCCGATCAGCTTTGCCTTTCCACCTGCCTTTATGAAGGAAGCCCGTTTTCGTGTGGCCGCCGAGTGGACCCGCGATGACCTGATTGCCACGCGGTCGTTGGTGGAATGCGGTGCGCTGAGCCTTGCAGGGCTGATCACCCATCGGATGGACGCGAAAGAAGCACCCCGAGCCTACGAGACCGCATTTAGCGACGGCGATTGCCTTAAAATGATACTCGACTGGAAAGGTCACGCATGACACTTGATATCCCCAACCTGAAGGACGGCGGCACGATCAAGGATTTTGATCAGCGCTTGCGTGACGAGGCGAACGAAGACTTCGCGGACATCGTCACCGAAGAGCCGAAGTCGAAAACCCAGATTATCGCGATCTACGGCAAGGGGGGCATCGGCAAATCCTTCACGCTGGCGAACCTCAGCCACATGATGGCAGAGCAGGGGAAACGCGTACTGCTGATCGGATGTGATCCGAAATCGGATACCACATCGCTGCTGTTCGGGGGCAAGGCATGCCCAACGATCATCGAAACGTCGACCCGCAAAAAGCTGGCGGGCGAGGAAGTTCAGATCGGTGACGTCTGTTTCAAACGCGGTGGCGTGTTCGCGATGGAGCTTGGTGGCCCCGAAGTTGGTCGCGGCTGCGGCGGGCGCGGCATCATTCACGGTTTCGAGCTGTTGGAGAAACTTGGATTTCATGATTGGGATTTTGATTATGTACTCCTCGATTTTCTCGGCGATGTTGTCTGCGGCGGGTTCGGCCTGCCGATTGCCCGCGACATGGCGCAGAAGGTTATCCTTGTCGCGTCAAACGATCTTCAATCGCTTTATGTGGCGAACAACGTCTGCTCGGCAGTTGAATATTTTCGCAAGCTTGGCGGGAACGTGGGCGTCGCGGGGCTGGTAATCAACAAGGACGACGGGTCTGGTGAGGCAGCGGCTTTTGCCAAGGCGGTCGATATTCCGGTGCTGGCGGCGATCCCGCAAGACGATGACCTGCGCAAGAAATCCGCAAATTATCAGATTGTCGGCACGATGGAGAGCCAGTGGGGTGCGCTGTTCGCAGAGCTGGGGTTGCAAGTGCATGAAGCACCGCCCGTACGGCCAACGCCGCTTGATCAGGACGGGTTGCTGGGATTGTTCGACGCGTCGGAAACCGGCGGCGATGTCGTGCTGGAACCTGCGACCGATGCCGACATGCGCGGCAAATTCAACAAGCCCAAAGTTTCGCTTGAGGTTATATACGAAGATGTCTGAGCGCGTGGGATATCATGTGTCTTATGATGATGCGGGGGCGGTCGTGATCGATGACGCCTCAAGCGGTGTTGATCTTGAGCCGGTAACCTCCGATGCGCCGCAGGACGGGACGGGCTGTCATTCGGGAACCACGATGGCGCAGGCAGCGCGCGATGCGGGCCAATCCGAAATGATGGACCAATTCGCCAAGGATTATCCTACCGGCCCGCACGACAAGCCGCAGTCCATGTGTCCCGCGTTCGGGTCATTGCGCGTGGGTCTTCGGATGAAACGGGTGGCAACAATCCTCAGCGGCTCCGCCTGTTGTGTTTTCGGTCTGACGTTTGTGTCGCATTTCTACGGGGCGCGGCGGTCGGTCGGTTATGTGCCGTTTAATTCCGAGACGTTGGTAACAGGAAAGCTGTTCGAGGATATCCGCGAAGCCGTCCATGACGTGGCCGACCCTGAAAAGCTCGACGCGATTGTGGTGACGAACCTTTGTGTGCCGACGGCGTCGGGTGTGCCGTTGCGGTTGTTACCGGACGAGATTGACGGCGTGCGTGTTGTTGGGATCGACGTGCCCGGATTTGGTGTGCCGACCCACGCAGAGGCCAAGGATGTTCTGGCTGGTGCGATGCTGAACTATGCCCGCCGTGAGATTGAAGCAGGCCCGGTGGCCATGCCCGCAAGCGGGACCTCTGATCGACCGACAGTGAGTTTGCTGGGTGAGATGTTTCCGGCAGACCCGATGATGATCGGCGCGATGCTGGCACCTTTGGGTCTGGCCGCTGGTCCGGTTGTGCCGTGCCGCGAATGGCGCGAGTTATATGCCGCACTTGATTGCAGTGCGGTTGCTGCGATCCATCCCTTCTATACCGCTTCGGTACGAGAGTTTCAGGCCGCAGGTCGCCCCGTCATCG
Organism: Sulfitobacter noctilucicola; assembly: GCF_000622385.1. Taxonomy (NCBI): domain Bacteria; kingdom Pseudomonadati; phylum Pseudomonadota; class Alphaproteobacteria; order Rhodobacterales; family Roseobacteraceae; genus Sulfitobacter; species Sulfitobacter noctilucicola. The sequence continues at coordinate 90,667 of NZ_JASD01000002.1, read as the reverse complement.
GATCTGCTCCTGTTGGTCATGATGGCACGGCGGCGTGGCTCGCCAACATCGGGGATGCGTTCAACATCGGAAAAGACCGGATCGCGGCGGCGCAAAACGCGTTCCTGCCTGCGATAAGGGGCGCGCTTGCGGCAACACCGATCAACGGAACGATTACGCTGTCGGGCTACGAAGGATCGGAATTGCTGGTTGCACGGTTGCTTATCGAAAGCGGCGCGGACGTTCCTTATGTCGGCACGGCGTGTGCGAAATCTTCTTGGTCTGCGGATGATGCGGCATGGCTTGAGGCCAAGGGCGTGAAGGTGAAATTTCGCGCATCGCTTGAAGACGATTGCGCCGCGATGGAAGCGATACGGCCTGATCTGGCTATCGGCACTACGCCTGTTGTGCAAAAGGGCAAGGAGCTGGGCATCCCGTCGTTGTACTTTACCAACCTGATTTCCGCACGGCCCCTTATGGGGCCAGCCGGTGCCGGTTCTTTGCAAGAGGTCGTGAACGCGGCCATCGGCAACAAGGACCGCATGGGCCGAATGAGAGCGTTTTTTGAAGGTGTGGGTGCGGGCGACACAGCCGGTGTCTGGGAGAGGTCGCCGAATCTGCAACCTTCGTTCCGTGCCCAGAACCTCAAAAAGCTGGAGCGTCAGGCCAAGGCTGCCAAAGCGAGCCAGATGATATGAAGACCGCATGGGTTCATAAATGCGATCACTGCCCGATGGAGGTCGCGTCATGCTAGTGCAGGACCACGACCGCGCTGGCGGATACTGGGGTGCGATCTATGCTTTCTGCGCCGTCAAAGGGTTGCAATGTGTAATCGACGGTCCGGTGGGTTGCGAGAACCTACCGGTGACTTCGGTCCTGCATTATACCGATGCGCTGCCACCGCACGAATTGCCGATTGTTGTCACCGGACTTGGCGAAGGTGAAATGGGATCGGGCACCGAGGAGGCGATGAAACGCGCCTGGGAGGTGCTGGACCCTGCGCTGCCCGCAGTCGTTGTGACCGGGTCAATTGCCGAGATGATCGGCGGCGGTGTCACGCCCATGGGCACAAACATCCAGCGATTCCTGCCGCGCACGATTGATGAGGACCAGTGGGAAGCCGCAGATCGGGCGATGACATGGATCTTTACCGAATTCGGGATGACCAAAGGCCGGATGCCACCCGAGAAGAAACGCGAGGAAGGGGCCAAGCCACGCATCAACATTTTGGGTCCGATGTATGGCACGTTCAATATGCCATCCGATTTGCACGAAATCCGTCGTCTGGTCGAAGGGATCGGGGCAGAAGTGAATATGGTCATGCCGCTAGGCAGCCATGTGGGCGAGATGCGCAATCTGGTAAATGCGGATGTAAACATCTGCATGTACCGCGAATTCGGACGCGGCCTGTGCGAAGTGCTTGGCAAGCCCTATCTGCAAGCGCCGGTTGGCGTCGATAGCACGACGAAGTTTCTGCGCACGCTGGGTGAGATGCTCGACCTCGATCCGGAACCCTTCATCGAGCAGGAAAAGCATTCAACGATCAAACCTGTCTGGGATTTGTGGCGGTCTGTTACGCAGGATTTCTTTGCCACTGCCTCTTTCGGGATTGTGGCAAACGAGACCTACGCGCGTGGCATCCGGAATTTTCTTGAGAATGACCTGGGGTTGCCCTGCGCTTTTGCGGTCGCCCGTACGCGCGGGAAGAAGACCGATAATGATCAGGTGCGTGCGATGGTGCATGAAAAGCGCCCGCTGATCCTGATGGGGTCCATCAACGAAAAGATGTATCTGGCCGAAATGAAAACGGGCTTTGGTCCGGCTCCTACGTTCATTCCGGCGAGCTTTCCCGGTGCCGCTATTCGCCGTGCAACCGGCACGCCGTTTATGGGCTACGCAGGGGCGACATATATTGTGCAGGAAGTGTGCAACGGTCTGTTTGACGCGCTCTTTCACATCCTGCCGCTGGCTTCTGAAATGGATGCCACGCCCGCCACACCGACCCCACTCAGACGTGATTTTCCATGGGACGCCGATGCACAGGCGAAGCTGGACGAGATCGTCGCAAGCCATCCGATCCTGACACGGATTTCCGCCGCCAAAACCCTGCGCGATGCCGCTGAAAAGCGTGCACTTGATGCCGGGGAAGAGCGGGTTGTTCTGGAAACGGTGCAAGGACTGCAACCTGCTTCGGGAGGAGCCAAACCATGACTGACATGACAACTGATACCCACGTCGCATCCAGTGGCCGCGCCAAACACGCCGCCCCTATCCGCGAGTATTACGTCTATTTCGCAGTGATCTTTGCAGCGACGCTGCCTTTGACCTGCCTGACATGGACCCTGACCGCATTGCGCCGGATGGAGTTGCCTGCACGCGGCCCCGTCAAGGCGGCGTGGTCACAGGCCCGTATCATAACGCCACGCATCTTTTCCGCGTGAGCCCGTTGCCTGCGCACTAGCCCCGCGCAGGCAACCGAAATTCGGGAGCCTCCCCGAGAAAGAGGTTCATCACTCCCCCCCGGGGTGGTGGATTAGAGCAGGGGATGAGCCCCTGTTGTAACCCCGCCGCGGGGGGTACGCGGCGTCGGCACTTTTTCTAAGGAGAAAAACATGGCTGATAAAAATGACCTGTCCTTCACAGGTTTGACAGACGAGCAAGCGCAGGAACTGCACTCGGTCTATATGAGCGGCTTTATGATCTTCACGATCGTAGCTTTGGTTGCCCATTTGCTGACGTATTTCAAACTGCCTTGGTTCGCTTGGTAAACGAGGAGATCTGAAAAATGGCACAGTTTTACAAAATCTGGCTGATCTTCGACCCACGTCGCGTTTTCGTGGCGCAGGGCGTTTTCCTGTTTCTGCTTGCAGCGATGATTCACCTCGTCCTGCTCTCGAACCCAGAGACGAATTGGTTCAACCGCGCCTTTGGCACGGAAGCAGCAGAGTAAGCGATCGGCTTTACGACAAAGCAGTGGGCAACGGTACCGCCGTTGCCCGCCGCAAACCAACACATTCACGTGCTGCGTTTGCGTAGCGCAAAAGGAGAAAGAAGATGGCACAGCTCAGCTTCGAAAGAAAATACCGGGTCCGGGGCGGGACGCTGGTTGGCGGAGATCTGTTCGACTTCTGGGTGGGGCCTTTTTACGTCGGCTTTTTTGGCGTCACGACGTTCTTTTTCGCCGCACTCGGCACGATACTGATTTTCTACGGCGCGGCCCTTGGGGATACCTGGAACCCATGGCTGATATCGATCAATCCCCCTTCGCTTGAGGTGGGGCTGGGGATGGCACCACTGGCCGAAGGCGGTTTGTGGCAAATCATCACCATGTGTGCGACGCTGGCCTTTGTCAGCTGGGCACTGCGCGAGGTCGAGATTTGTCGCAAACTTGGCATGGGGTTTCATGTGCCCGTCGCCTTTGGCGTGGCCATTCTGGCCTATGTCACGCTGGTAATTATCCGCCCCTTGTTGATGGGGGCCTGGGGTCATGGATTCCCTTACGGGATTTTCAGCCACCTCGATTGGGTGAACAACGTCGGATATGCCTACGGCAACTTCCATTACAATCCTGCGCATATGGTCGCGATCACTTTCTTCTTCACGACCTGTCTGGCGCTTGCGCTGCACGGTTCGCTTGTTCTGTCAGCGGTCAACACAGGTGGCAAACAAAACAACATCGTCACACCTGATCACGAAGACACCTATTTCCGCGATCTTATCGGCTATTCAATCGGGCCGCTCGGCATCCATCGCCTCGGATTGCTCTTGGCGCTGAACGCGGGGCTATGGAGCGCGATCTGTATCGTGATCTCGGGCACGATCTGGTTCGACCAGTGGTCTGCTTGGTGGGATTGGTACGCTGATTTGCCCTGGTGGGCTGACCTGTAAGGAGGGTATGAAAAATGGCTGAATATCAGAACATCTTCACACAGGTCCAGGTGCAGGGACCGCCCGAAATGGGGGTAGACCCGCACGGGCTGCTGAACCGGGAGCGCACCAAGAACGCCAGCTTTTCTTCGCTGGCGGGATTGTTCGGCAACGCACAACTGGGCCCGATCTATCTGGGCACCTTTGGTGTGGTGTCGCTGGCAACGGGGTTCTTGTGGTTCTTTATCGTCGGCATGAACTTCTGGTGGCAGGTAGATTATTCGCCCGCCCTGTTCATGCGCGAACTTTTCTGGCTGGCGCTGGAGCCACCCGCCGAAGAATACGGGCTTGGCATTCCGCCGCTGATGGAAGGCGGGTGGTTCCTGATTGCCTCGTTCTTCTTGTTGGTGTCGGTCATCAGCTGGTGGATCCGCACCTACCTGCGTGCCGAAGAGTTGGGGATGGGCAAACATGTTGCTTGGGCCTTTGCCTCTGCCATCTGGTTGTTCCTTGTACTGGGCCTGTTCCGTCCGATCCTCATGGGCAGCTGGTCACATGCGGTGCCCTACGGGATTTTCCCGCACCTTGACTGGACCAACCTGTTCTCGTTGACCTACGGCAACCTGTTCTACAACCCGTTCCACGCGTTGAGCATTGTATTCCTTTATGGCTCTGCACTGCTGTTTGCGATGCATGGCGCGACGATCCTCGCGGTCAGCCGTTATGGCGGTGAGCGTGAGATCGAACAGATCGTGGACCGCGGCACAGCATCCGAGCGTGCGGCCCTGTTCTGGAGATGGACCATGGGGTTCAACGCCACGATGGAAGGCATTCACCGCTGGGCTTGGTGGTTTGCGGTTCTGACAACGCTTACAGGCGGCATCGGAATTTTGCTGACCGGCACGGTCGTGGACAACTGGTTTGTCTGGGCACAAGAGCACGGCTACGCGCCGCTTGATTGATAGGAGAGAGACTATGACGGACAACAACGACTATCTCCGCACCGGCGACAGCACCTTCCGGCTTCGGGCTGATGTCCTTGCGCTGATGCTGAAAGGGGCGGGATATGCTGCGCTTTTCTGCTTCGTGGTCGGGTTCTTTATCTGGGTGATTTATGCGGTCGGATTGCTGCTACCAGAGGAATCAAAGGAAGCCGACGATCCTACGCCCTATTCCTACAACCTGACGGTCGGAACTGACCAGCAGGCCTGAGAATTGGCAGGGCCGTGCGCGGCCTTGCCCACCCGTTCCGATCTGGTCATGTCCCTTGACCCTATCGGATACCGTCGAGAAGAGGCTTTCTCGACATGTCCTGTTGGCTACGGGAACCGGGGGAGACAACGTCGTACCCGATGCTGTCTCCCTCAATCCCGGGCCAACGGGCACCTTGCATTCAAAAGGAGCCTGCACATGTCACATTCCGCTACCCCTTTGCTCGACCGCATTCGTGATCCGAGTGACCTTAAGGGCCTGTCGATTAGCGAGCTGCGCAGCCTTGCGGATGAATTGCGTCACGAGGTGATTGGCGCAGTGGCGCAGACTGGCGGCCATCTGGGATCTTCACTTGGCGTGGTTGAACTGACGGTTGCGCTGCATGCGGTGTTTGACACGCCTCGTGACAAGCTGGTCTGGGACGTCGGCCACCAGTGTTACCCGCATAAGGTGCTGACGGGGCGCCGCGACCGGATGCACACGCTGCGGCAGGAAGGTGGGCTTTCCGGTTTCACCAAACGCAGCGAGTCTGAATATGACCCGTTCGGTGCCGCGCACAGCTCTACATCGATATCTGCCGCGCTGGGATTCACCGTGGGGCGTGATATGGCGCAGCCGACAGGTGATGCGATTGCCGTGATCGGTGACGGCTCCATCAGCGCTGGCATGGCCTATGAAGCGATGAACAACGCAGGAGCCGAGGGGCGGCGGATGTTCGTGATCCTGAATGACAATGAAATGAGCATCGCGCCGCCGGTCGGGGCCATGTCGAAATACCTCAGCGGCCTTTACGGCTCGCCCTTTGGCGGCCTGCAGCAGGTTGCCGAAGGGTTCGAGGCGGCATTGCCCGGCCCGCTGCGCGATCATGCAAGACGGGCGCGCCAGATGGTGACAGGTGCGGTTGGTGCACAAAGCACGCTTTTTGAGGAACTAGGCTTTCAATATGTTGGTCCGATCAACGGGCATGACATGGAGCAATTGATGACCGTTCTGCGTGCATCGCGTGCGCGGGCGACGGGGCCGGTCCTGATCCATTGCTGCACGGTCAAGGGCAAGGGATATGCCCCGGCAGAGCAATCGGCAGACAAGTATCACGGCGTTGGCAAGTTTGAAGTCGCAACTGGCACGCAGGCCAAGAAGCGGCCAAACGCCCCGAGTTATACAAAAGTGTTCGGCGATGCGCTGAGCCGGATGGCTGAGGATGATCCGAAAATTGTGGGCATAACAGCAGCGATGCCGGGTGGTACGGGGATGGATATCTTTGCCAAGGCGCACCCCAAACGGATGTTTGATGTCGGTATCGCCGAGCAGCACGGCGTCACCTTTGCCGCAGGTATGGCAGCTTCGGGTCTGAAGCCTTTCTGTGCGATCTACTCTACGTTTCTACAACGCGGCTACGACCAGATTGTACATGACGTTGCCTTGCAAAACCTGCCTGTGCGCTTTGCGATTGACCGCGCGGGTCTTGTCGGTGCCGACGGGGCAACCCATGCGGGTGCCTTTGACATCGGGTATTTGTCACCGCTGCCGAATATGACGGTGATGGCGGCAGCGGATGAAGCGGAGTTAGTGCATATGGTCGCCACTGCTGCTGCTCACGATAGCGGTCCGATTGCCTTTCGCTATCCGCGCGGCGAAGGCGAGGGGGTTCCACTGCCGCAGGTGGGAGAGGTCCTTGAGATTGGCAAAGGTCGGGTATTGCAGCTGGGGGCCGATGTGGCGATCCTGTCGTTCGGTGCCCATCTGGGAGAGAGCCATAAAGCAGTGAAGGTTCTTGAAGGTGAGGGCCTTACAGTTACCCTGGCCGACGCGCGCTTTGCCAAGCCGCTGGACCGCGATCTTTTGCACAAGCTGGCCCGCAACCACCGCGCGTTAATCACGGTGGAGCAGGGCGCACGCGGCGGATTTGGCGCGATGGTGCTGCATGATCTGGCGCAGGAAGGATTGCTGGACGGCACGCTTGCCATTCGCACGATGACCCTGCCGGACCGCTTTATCGATCAGGCAGCGCCCGATGCGATGTACGCGGATGCCGGTCTGACTGCGACAGATATAGCGGCAACGGCTTTGCAGGCGATGGGCCGTGCAAAGGTATCAGGCCGCGTGATCTGAAGGGGGATCATTGTGATCCGAGGATCATATCCGCGTGTTGTGCCAGATAGATGCGCAGCCATGGCGTAAAGACATCGGGGTGGGCTGCAATCTCGGCAGCGAGGGCATCCGGCGCGATCCAACGCGTATCCATAACTTCATCCGGGTTCGGCACCAGCGGCATGTCTGATGGCGCGTCGGCAAGGTAGACTTCGACCACCTCGTGTTCGGTTAGACCGTTGCCGACATCGGCGCGGTATTCGACTTGCCCGCGGTGGGATAATGCAAGACCGGTGATCCCAAGCTCTTCGTTCAGGCGCCGGTCTGCACAGGCAAGTGGGTCTTCGCCCCAGGCGGGATGGGTGCAGCAGGTATTCGCCCACAGCCCCGGCGTGTGATATTTGCCAAGGGCACGTTGCTGGATCAGGATCATGCCGTCGCGGATCACGAAAACCGACACGGCCAGATGCCGCAGCCCCCGCTGGTGTGCGGCAAGCTTTTCAACAGGCGTCAGCGCGCCGTCGACCCATGCAGGGATCATGATGTCAGTGGGGATCATCCCGCCGTCCATTGCCGTTCCTCAGACGTGGTTTTCTGACACAAGCCCTGACAGATGCGCAAGGTTCTTGATGCCGATTTTGAGGTGCGCCATGGGCCGCGCCTTGACCAGCCTTTTGTTCATATAGGCCTCGAACGTCAGGGTTTGAACATCGACGTCATGACAAAGCGAGACAAAGCGTTCGCGGCGCATGTCCGATTTGTAGTAGGCGTTCTGCATTGCGCCGAGAACTTTGAAGACCTGACCGTGTTCGCCCATGAACATCTTGCGCGCGAGTTTCAGGTCCTTTGCCATACCGGTGCGCAGATGGCGGGCTGTGGCAAGTGCGACCGCGGTGCCGCAGGCCATTGCGTAATAAATCCCTTCGCCGGAGGACGGTGCCACGACGCCCGCCGCATCACCGGTCAGGATCACGTCTTTGCCGTTGTCCCAGCGGTCCAGCGGTTTGAGTGGAATGGGCGCACCTTCGCGCCGGATGGTTTTGCACGCCGCAAGGCCCGAGGCTTCGCGCAGATCTGCCGTGGCTTTTTTCAGGTCGACACCATCAACGCAGGTGCCCATGCCCACGCTTGCGGATTTGCCGTGGGGAAAAACCCAGCCGTAAAAGTCCGGACTGATCCTGCCGTCATAGATCACATCGCAGCGCAGGGGATTGTAGTTTTCGGTTGTCGCTTCAGGCGCTTCGATGATCTCGTGATAGGCGATGACATAAGGGATCTTCTCGCCACCGGGGACTTCTGCCGCCGCAATCTTTGAACGGGCACCATCGGCACCAATCACCATGCGACAGCAGAGCGAAAGTGTCTCTCCGCTTGTCTTGTCACGGTAGTGCACATGGGTGCCCTGCGCGTCGCGGGTTATTTTGGTATAGGTGCCGGTCAGGCGCGTGGCTCCGCTTTGGGCGGCACGGACGCGCAGATATTCGTCAAAGTTTTCGCGGTCGACCATGCCGACATATCCATTTTCGATCGGGATATCGACGTGGCGACCGGTGGGGGAGATCATGCGGGCGGTTCTGATGCGGGCGACGATCTGCGTATCGGGAATATCGTAGTCCTGGATCATACGCGGCGGCACTGCACCGCCGCAGGGTTTGATCCGGCCATCGCGGTCCAGAAGCGCTACAGCATAGCCGCGCGTGGCAAGGTCAGCTGCTGCCGTTGCACCCGACGGGCCGCCACCAACAACAACAACGTCATAAGTTGTGTCCGACATAATTATTCTCCGGGAACGAGGGCAGCGGTGTTGCTGCGTTTGGTATCCATGATGTGCAAGGCCATGAAAGCGGCAGCGATGAACAGCGCGGCTTCGGCGGCAAAGACGATGCCAAAGGCGGTCGCATCCGGTTGAAAACTGCGCATGATATCGACAGCGGCGGCACCGGTCAGACCGCCAAAACCGGCAGCGATGGCTTGCGCGGCACCCCATAGACCCATGCGGGTGCCTTCGCGCTGTCCGCGACCCTCGGCGGCAAGGGCCATCATCGAGCCGATGGCCGCCACCGCAAACATGCCGTTGAAAAAGCCCAAGGCGATAACCAGTGGTGTCAGGGAGAAGGCTGCGGAAGATATGGCGATGAGACAAAGGGCCGACCCCAAGCATCCCGCGATTATCCAACTGCGCAGGGCACCACGTTTGAATCCGGTTGCCACAATGCCGACAGTCAGCATGCCCAGAAAGACGCCGCCGTTCTGTGCACCCGAAAGTGAGGTCGATTGTCCGGGCGTGAAGTCCCAAACGAGACCGGCGAACGGCTCCAGTATCAGTTCCTGCATGAAATAGGCATTCATCGAGAGAAAGACGAAGATGGTGAAGTTACGTGCTTTGCGTTCGGCCCAGACTTCGGCAAGCCCTTGCATAAAGGGCATAGGATCGGGGGAACGTCTAACCGTGACCCGCGCTTCGATGCCGCGCACGGCAATGACGGTAAGCAGGCAGGCTAGCGTCACGACGATTGCCACAATGGTCAGCAGGCGGGCGGGTGAATAGGGGTCGAGAAAGCTGCCCGCGATACCTGCGGTCAGTGCGATGCCAAAGATCATCATCAGCCAGGTGATCGTAGCGGCGGCTGCACGGCGTTCGGGCGCGGTTGCCGTAGCGAGTAGCGCAAGCAGCGATGTGCCCGAGGCACCGACACCGATACCGATAAGAGTATAGGCTATGACCGATAGGAGGAGACCACCCCAGAAGCTGGTAGCAAAAAGTGTGACGCCGAAGGCAGCGAGGAAGCCGCCAAGGCCAAGAATGAACATTCCTGCGATTATCCATTTGGTGCGATTGCCGCCGGTATCGGACAGAAACCCCCAGCGGGGTCTGGACAGTTGTATGCCGTAGTGCAAACCGACCAGCATACCCGGCAAGACAGCGGGCAGCGCGAATTCCACAACCATCAGGCGATTGAGTGTTGACGTCGTGAGCACGACAATTGCACCCAATGCCATTTGAACAAGACCCATGCGGGCGATTTGTGACCACGACAGGGTCATGCGAATGCCCTTAGGGCAAAAGCAGCGATCATCATGCCACTGACATAAAGGGCAACGCCTGTACCGTTGTACCATGGCGTGTTCGCTTTAGGGTCGCGCAGCAGCACACGCATGGCGGCGAATTGAAGTGCGAGGACAGCGACAATGCCCAATGCGTGCAGGGGTTGGCCCCACGTGGTCAGCAACAGAATGACAATGATCTGAGGGACGGACATTCCCCAGCAGGCAACGCGCGCGGCGCGTTCGGGGCCAAGTGTGACCGGCAGTGAGTTGATGCCGGTTTTCCTGTCGCCCTCCAGCGCCTTGAAGTCATTCAAGGTCATAATGCCATGTGCACCCAAAGCGTAGAGGGTCGCGATGACAATGGTTTGCCATGCGGGCGCACCTGCCGCAAGAACTGCGGCACCGGTAATCCACGGTAATCCCTCGTAGCACAAGCCGACAAGCCCCGGCCCCCACCAGCCGGATTTCTTCAGGCGGACCGGTTCGGCAGAATAGGCCCACGCGGCGAGGACACCCACGACCGTGGCACCAAATCCCCAAGACCCAAGCTGGGTGCCGACGATAAGAGCCAAAGCAGACATGGCGAGGGCGATCCAAAGACCCCAGCGGCCTGGAATACGTCCCGAAGGGATCGGGCGGTGGGGTTCGTTGATGGCGTCCACATGCCGGTCGCACCAGTCATTCGCGGCCTGCGACATGCCACACACAATCGGTCCGGCCAGAAGAACCCCAAGCAGGATCAGGGGCCATTGGCCCGACAGCGCCATGCCGGATGAAACGACGCCGCACATATATGCCCACATCGGAGGAAACCATGTTATCGGTTTAATGAGGCGCAGCATTGCCGAAAGCTCGGGCAGCCGTCGTGGTGTAATATCAATCGCTGTGCTCATAATGTAAACCTAGCCTGACAGTACGCGAGTCGACAAGTGTAATGTTTAGTGGACATAGTGCCGACAGGCGTGCGACAAGATGGCATATGCGCAAGTTTTTCGTCCTAAGGCTTTTTCTTTCAGCGGGACGGGCTACGTGTGCAGTCGATCAAGACAAAACGGGAGAATAATATGAATACGTTGAAAGCTGCCGCAGTTGGTTTTGCTCTGGTTGCTGGTCCGGCGTTCGCCGATGGTCACGCAACCGGCGACGCGGAAGCGGGCGAAGGTGTCTTTAAGAAGTGTAAGGCATGCCATTCGATCGTTGATGGCGAAGGTGAAGTAGTCGTCAAAGGTGGACGGAACGGGCCGAACCTTTACGGCCTCTATACCCGTGTAGCCGGCAGCGACGAAGATTTCGCCAAGAAGTATGGTGATTCACTTGTCGAAGCAGGCGAAAACGGTCTGGAGTGGGACGAAGGAAACTTCGTATCCTATGTTGCTGATCCACGTGCATTCCTGCGCGAATACAACGACGACAAAAAAGCGCGTTCAAAGATGTCATTCAAACTGGGTGACGAAGAAGATGCCAAAAACGTCTGGTCTTACATCGTGTCGGTCGGACCGGCACCTGAGTAAGTTTCTCAGCGTCTGACAAAAGTTAAATTACGGAAGGCAGTTGCGAGAGAAACGCAGCTGCCTTTTACTTTTCGGACGGCAGCAGGGTATCCCACATGGCGTCCAGCGCTTCCATCGCCTCGTCAAAATCCGATACAGCCGCGTCGACGTGCATCAGCTTGATATCTTCTGTCTGAATGGCCGCGGGATTGCCGCTTACCAAAATCCGCGCGTTTGGCACACTGATGCGGAGTGCCAAAACCAGACGGGCGAGTTGTGGCACCGTGTGTAACCCACCGCAGGACAAGCCGATAAGCAAGTGACCGCTTTTCTGGATCGATTCAATGAGCGTGTCGTGATCCTGATTCAGTTCGACCTGAACCTGCCACCCCGCTTTGCGAGCAAGATCGGCAGCCATTCTTACGCCTAGCGTGTGATCTTCTCCGGGTAGGGCGGCAAAAACTGCCGATTTCTGTTCCGGTAGAAAAGCGGGCTTTTGCTTGCTCGCGAGCGTGCGCATGATCGCATAGATGCGGCCCGTGCCAATTGTGACTGTGGTAAAGTGGATCTCGTCGCTTTCCCACATCTCACCCAACTTTCGAGCAGCCGGGCCAAGCAGATCGAGGTATAGCTCTTCGATCTGGGCACCTCTTTGCAGGTGCTGTTCGATCAGCCGGGGGGCCGCTTTGGGGTCCGGCCCGATCAGCGCGTTACTCATGGCATCCACAGATTCGCTATCCTGTTTTGAGGCCTGTTCCGTCTTGGCCAATCGGGTAATCACCTCGCGAGCGAGAGCGGCGACAGCCTCTTCGGGCAATCGCGTTTGAAGGCGACTGAGATCATTAAATGCCTGATCAAACAAGGTGTTGCTGAGTGACGGCATCATTCCTCCAAACAATGAGCGCAAGAATTCTGTGAACACAAAGGTAAACCGTTAACCCTACGTTACATAGCACAGTCAGGTATTTGTACAAAGTTTAGGCAGAAATTCCACATAAATTTCAATGACTTAGTGTAATATACCGCTGACACTTTAACTGTCAGAAAATACTGACATGCCGATTTTTCTCTGCACTCTCAGATTGTTGACCCCATATTTTTTCATCTTTGGAATGTGAATATGGGGTGTGGATGTTTCGGCAGGGCGACAACTTGGCGCACGCCGGAGTGAACCATACGAATCAAATCGGTCCTCACATCCGTTATCTTCAAGCCCAAAATATTTGAGCTTGAAATAAAAGAGCCGCTCAAGTAGCGTTTTTGACAAATAGACGTTCCATTCAGCGACACAGCGTCACAAGATGGACCAAGAGGTGCGGCCAATCGCACCCATCAACTGGGAGACGATACATGGAAGTAGGTTTTACTAGAAAATCATTCGGCTTGCTTGGCGCGACAGCGGCTGTTGCCCTCGCTCTGGCAGGCGGTGCTTTGGCAGAAGGCCACAGCAAGCTGAAGGTTGGTTTGATCACAACGCTCACGGGCGGTGGTGCTGCCCTTGGTGTCGATATTCGCGACGGGTTCCTGTTAGGCATCAAGCAGGCGGGCGATGTCGGGATCGACGTGGTTGTAGAGGACGATCAGCGCAAACCGGACGTGGCCGTAAAGGTCGCGGACAAGATGTTGCAGTCAGAGAAGGTCGATATCATGACCGGTATCGTTTGGTCGAACCTTGCGCTGGCTGTGGCGCCTGCAACCACGGCACAGGGTAAATTCTATATCTCGCCCAACGCGGGACCTGCGCAGCTTGCGGGGCGTGGCTGTCACGAGAATTACTTCAACGTCGCATGGCAGAATGACGGCCTGCACGAGGCGGCCGGTGCCCACGCCAAAGAGCTCGGGTTCGAAAAGCCTTTTATCCTCGCGCCGAACTATCCTGCGGGCACGGATGCTCTGACAGGGTTCAAACGCACCTATGAGGGTGAGCTTGCCGGAGAGTTGTTCACGCAGTTGGGGCAGACCGACTATGCCGCCGAGATCGCACAGATCCGTGCGTCCGGTGCTGACGGGATCTTTTTCTTCCTGCCCGGCGGCATGGGGATTTCATTTCTAAAGCAATATGCGGATAGCGGCATCGGCCTTCCGGTTGTTGGCCCCGCCTTCAGCTTTGACCAGACCATCGTGGGTGCTGTCGGCGATGCGGCTTTGGGTATTCACAACACCGCCCAGTGGAGCCCCGATCTGGATAATGAAGCCAGCAAGGCGTTTGTTGAAACCTTCAAGGCAGAGTACGGACGCATTCCGTCCATCTATGCACAACAGGCGTTTGATACAGCCAACCTGATCGTGTCTGCATCTGCCAAGGCGGACATCAAAGACAGCGATGCATTCCGCGAAGCACTGCGCGCGGCTGACTTTGTATCGACCCGCGGCGATTTTGAATTCGGCAACAACCAGCATCCGATTCAAGATTTCTATGTGCGCGAAGTGGTCAAGGACGGTGACGTCTATACCAACAAGATCATCGGCATCGCGATGGAAGACCGTCAGGACGTCTATGCAGCAGAGTGCAAGCTCTAAGCACTACTTCAGTCTCCGGCAGCGTTTGTTGCCGGAGGACACCTGAAAGGGGTGCTCGATGACGACAATTCTACTGTTCGAGCAGATCCTTAACGGGCTGCAATTCGGCGTAATGCTGTTTCTGATGGCAGCGGGGCTGACCCTGATCTTCGGGGTGATGGGGTTGATCAACCTCGCACATGGCTCGCTTTACATGGTCGGTGCGTTTGCGGCGGCATCAGTTGCAGGCTGGACCGGAAACTTCTTTCTGGCGCTGGTGGCAAGCCTGATGGCGGCGGCCATCGTGGGGGCCATTGTGGAGCTGACGGTGATACGCCGTCTCTATAAACGCGACCATCTGGATCAGGTACTGGCGACCTTTGCGCTGATCCTGATCTTTTCCGAAGGGACGCGTTGGATCTTTGGATCTTTCCCGCTGTTTTTGAATATTCCCGACGCGCTGAAGGGCTCGATCATGCTGCCTGGTGGCATCCAGTATTCGCTTTACCGGCTCACTATCATCGGTATCGGTCTGGCTGTGGCTGTAGGATTGTTCCTGCTGATCTCGAAAACCCGCGTTGGCATGCGCATCCGCGCCGGTGAAAACGACCGGGAGATGATCGGCGCATTGGGTGTCGATATTTCGGTTCTGTACACGATGGTGTTTGCCCTGGGGGCGGCACTTGCCGGATTGTCGGGTGCCTTGGTCGGCGCGATCCAGTCAGTTGAAGTGGGAATGGGCGAGCCGGTGCTGATCCTTGCATTTGTGGTAATCGTCATCGGCGGGATCGGGTCAATCAAGGGGGCGCTTGCGGGTGCTATTCTGGTAGGTCTCACAGATACCTTGGGCAGAACCTTGCTGCCCGTCCTTTTCGGCACATTCATGGAACCGTCAACCGCTACCACCATCGGTTCTGCGCTGGCTTCCATGCTGATTTATATTCTGATGGCGGGGGTTTTGATCTTCAAACCCACCGGCCTTTTCGGGGCAGCTTGAGATGATGCAGGAACGTACCCTTAATCTGATCGTGCTGGTTTTGCTGGTCCTTGTCCCGGTCTATGCGGTTTTCACGGATGAACCTTTCACCATCACGCTTGCCACCCGCGCTGTGATATTTGCCTTGGCTGGTGTCGGGTTGAATATCGCGCTGGGACAGGGTGGTTTGGTCAGTTTTGGCCACGCCGCGTTTTTTGGCATGGGCGGTTATGCCATGGGCATTCTTGCCAGCCACGCGCAAAGCTATACGCCGATTATGCAGTCCCCCTTCCTGATTGAAGGGACCAATTCAATGCCGGTGATTTGGCTGGTGGCAAGCATCGCCAGCGCCTTGCTGGCGCTTTTGATCGGGGCGCTAAGCCTGCGAACCAGTGGCGTCTACTTCATAATGGTGACGCTCGCTTTCGGGCAGATGTTCTATTACTTCACCATCAGCTGGCCCGCATATGGCGGTGAGGACGGGCTGTCGATCTATGTGCGCAACCAGTTTCCGGGGCTGAACACACTTGATCCAATCCAGTTCTTCGGTATCTGTTTCGTGATCTTGTGCGCGGTGCTGTTTCTGGTCGACCGCTTGAACAAGTCACCCTTCGGTCTGGCCCTGAATGGTGCCCACCAGAACGAGGAACGCGCACTGACTGTCGGTATCAATGTACCCCGCGTGCGACTGGTCGCTTTTGTCATTTCAGGGGCTATTACCGGTCTTGCCGGTGCGCTTTTTGCCGACCTCAACCGGTTTGTCAGCCCGACCATGTTCAGCTGGCAAATCTCGGGCGAAATTATGATCTTTATCATTCTGGGTGGCGTGGCACGGTTGTTCGGACCCGTTGTCGGAGCAGCGGTCTATATCATGCTAGAGCATTTTCTGGGCGGATTGTCGGATTACTGGTTCATCTATCTTGGGGCGATCTTGCTGTTTGTGGTGTTGTTTGCAAAGGGCGGCATCATCGGTGCGCTGAGCAAGAAGGAGCATGGTCGTGCCGGATAGCATTCTGACAGTGACGGACATTCACAAGAGTTTCGGTGCGCTAAAAGCCAGCGACGGGATATCTCTTGATCTGCGTGAGGGCGAAATTCACGCGCTGATCGGCCCGAACGGTGCTGGTAAATCAACGCTCATCAAGCAGATTGCTGGCGGACTGAAACCTGACATGGGCAGTGTCCACTTTGAAGGGCGCGATGTGACAGCCTTGTCCGTGGCGCAGCGCGCACGTTTGGGATTGGCCCGCACCTTCCAGATATCCGCGCTGGCAATGGATTTCACAGTGCTGGAAAATGTCGTGCTGGGAGCGGTTGGTCAAAGCGGTGGAGCCTTTAGATTTTTCAAGCCGGCGATGAAAGATACCGCGTTTTTGGCACGGGCCACAGATGCGCTGGCGCGTGTTGGACTGGATGCTGCCCGAGATACTAAGACGGCCGAACTGTCCCACGGACAGCGGCGCCAGCTGGAAGTGGCGGTTGCGCTGACCCTGACGCCCAAGGCATTCTTGATGGATGAACCAATGGCGGGCATGGGCGCGGAAGGCTCAAAAGAGCTGACCGGTTTTCTGAATGATCTAAAGCAGGAAGCACCGATCCTTTTGGTCGAGCATGACATGGACGCGGTCTTCGCGCTCGCCGACAGGATCAGTGTGTTGGTTTACGGCAAGATCATCGCAAGCGGCAGTGTCGAAGATATTCGGAGCAATCCCGAAGTGCGCACCGCTTATCTGGGTGAGGAGGACGCGGCATGAGCCTGTTGGCCCTCAAACAAATCACCGCAAGTTACGGCGCCTCGCAAGCGCTGTTCGGTGTAGATCTGACCATAGAAGAAGGGCAGGTGCTGGCGCTGATGGGGCGCAACGGCATGGGCAAATCCACAACGATCAAAGTGATTTGCCGGCTGCTCCAGCATAGCGAAGGATCGGTGGAGTTTGCCGGAAAGGACATCGGCGGCTTGCCTGCGCACAAGGCTGCGCGCTTGGGTTTGGGACTGGTGCCAGAAGGACGTCGCTGTTTCACAAACCTGAGCGTTTACGAAAACCTCTATGCCTCTGCGCGGCCCGGTCTGTGGGATTTTGACAAGGTGCATGCATTGTTCCCGCGTTTGGCGGAACGGCATGACCAACTGGCCGGATCGCTTTCGGGTGGAGAGCAGCAGATGCTTGCCATCGGGCGTGCGTTGATGACGAACCCGCGCCTGCTGATCCTTGATGAGGCGACAGAGGGGCTTGCCCCTGTGGTGCGCCAGGAAATCTGGGCAGCGATATCGACGCTCAAGAAGTCGGGTGATCTGTCCATTCTGGTGGTCGACAAAACATTGAGTGAACTGCGCCAGATTGCAGATCAAGTCGTCGTGCTTGAGCGTGGCGTGTCGGTCTGGAGCGGCACAATCGACGCGCTGAGCGGTGATATCAGGGACCGATATCTGGGTGTGTAAACAGGTGAGGCATCGTGACGCCCCACAAAAAAGAAGGAAGTAAGATGCCACATGACGTAATTCAGCCCGAAGGCTGGGCCAAGGCAAAAGGTTATGCCAACGGGGTCAAAACAGATGACAACCAGTTGTTTATCGGCGGGCAGATCGGCTGGACGGCAGAGCAAAAATTCGAAACCCATGATTTTATCGGTCAGATGGAACAAGCCCTGCGCAACATCGTCGATGTGCTTGAGGCCGCGGGCGGCAAGATCGAGGATCTGGTGCGGCTGACTTGGTATGTGGTGGACAAGAAAGAATATGTTGCGCGACAGCGCGAAGTCGGAGAAGTCTATCGCCGCGTTTTGGGGCGGCATTTCCCAGCGATGACCATGGTGGTCGTTGCAGGCCTGGTCGAGGATGAAGCTTTGCTTGAAATCGAGGCAACTGCGGTGCTTTGACGCGGTTGTTATAGCGACACGCAGGCTATCTCAATTCCAACCCCGGGGGGCGTTTTGACCAAGGAGAAGACAATGCGTTTCGTTATGCCGCAGAAGGTGAAGTTCAAACACTGCGATCCGGCAGGCATCGTATTCTATCCGCGTTATTTCGAGATGATTAACGATTGTGTCGAGGCGTTCTTTGATGACGCCCTCAATTGCCCGTTCGAGACGCTGCACGAAGATGGGGGTGTGCCGACAGCAGAGATTTCGGTGCAGTTCACTGCACCAAGCCGGCATGGGGATCACCTTGAACTGGCGCTTATTTGCACCCGTATCGGCAGATCCAGTCTGGGGATCACGACCGAAGCCACCTGCGAGGGGGAGCGGCGTTTTCTGGCAACGTCTACGTTGGTTCTGACCGACGCGCACGGCAAATCAACGCCGTGGCCGGATGACCTGCGTCAGCTTATCGAGATGCGGATCGTGAAAGACGCAGCTTGAAGAAGGGTTATTCTTCGGTGTCGTTTGCGGCCGCCCATTCATCATAATCAGGTCGGGTCATTTGAAATTGGTCCGTCGTGCGTGTGTACCAACCCGACCCATGCGTGCGCCCGATAAGGTTCATGGCAGGCGCGTCGATGTAGCATTTCTCAGCATCCAGAACGAACTGATCCGCGACGTGAATGGCCTGCACCTGTCCGATAACGATGGCTTGTTGTGGGCTGGTGGTCACGACGGTGTGGGTCGTGCATTCGAATGACACCGGCGCACCGGCGATGCGAGGAGGTTTGATATGCGTCGACGGCGCGGATTGCAGACCGGCGATCGGCATCTCACTCACCTCGGACGGGGCATTCATGCACGTCAGGTTCATCGCCTCGCCCATCTCTTCCGTCACCAGATTGACGACGAATTCGCCGGTATCAAGGATATTGCGGGCGGTGTCCTTCCATCCCTTTTCGGGGTCCGCCAGAATGCCGATGGCAACCGTGGGCGGTGTGTGCCCCATGGCATTGAAAAAGCTATAGGGTGCGGCATTGATTATGCCACCTGTCGAAAGGGTCGACACCCAGGCGATCGGGCGCGGCGTCACGCAAGCCGCCAGCAGTTTGTAGCTGAGCTGCGGCGTGGCGGGATCAAGGTCGAACCGCATTCAGGTGACTTTCTGGATAGAGCGCGCGGTTGCCTCAACCAGTTCTGAGGCGGGGTCGGACAGTGTGCCTGTGATATCGAAGTGATTGTACTTGGGCATCGCGATGGTCTGAACCTGCATCGCCTTGGCCGCGCAGGCATCGTGGTAAGCCGCAGTTTCGCGCAAAAAGCCGTCGCGCTCCTGCCCCCCGACCGAAAGTATCAAATCGGTTTCGCTTGCTTGAGGGATATGCCGGATCGGAGAGAGCGCCGCGACAGTCCCCATGTTCATATTCATCCACGTGTTGACCTGCGTGTGAAGAAGCGGCTCCAGATCATATATCCCGCTGAGCGCCAAGGCCGTGCCGATCACATCTTCGGGCAGGCCGTAGTCCGACCGCCACCCGTCTGCGATGACAGCGCCGGTCAGGTGCCCGCCAGCAGATGATCCGCCAACATGGATACGACGGGCGTCGAGCCCGTAGAGATTACCCTTGCGGTGTAACCAACTAACAGCGGCGCGAACCTCGTGCACGATCTGTTCAAGGCTCACCGCAGGTGCGAGCGAATAGTCCATGACAGCAACAGCGATGCCGTGATCCACCAAACCGGGTGCGGCAAAGGCATTGCCTTCTTTGGTGCCAAGCCGCCAATAGCCCCCGTGTATCCACAAGAATACCGGTCTGCCCGGCGCAATGCCGTAAAGGTCCAGTTTTGAGCCGCTTTCGCGGTCGAACACAATATCCGCTTCGCGAGGGAGGTCTGCCATCGCCTTGTCGCTTAGCACCGTCAGCTTGCCGAATTCATCGTCGAAAGATGCCACGCTTTCGCGGGCATTGAAGTCGTGGTCAATCCGGGGATTGATGGTGCCTGCGTTCATTTGAACTCGGTCGCGTTGATGACGGGATGGCGGATCGTGCCAATGCCTTCGACATGCGCTTCCATTACATCGCCCGGCCAGAGCCATTCTTGCGGATCACGCCCCGCGCCGACACCTTCGGGGGTGCCGGATGCGATGATATCGCCCGGCTCCAGCGTGATGCCGCGGCTGACATCCGATATCAGCTCATCAACCTTGAACAGCATCTTGGCGGTGTTCGAGCGCTGTTTTTCCACACCGTTGACAGTCAGCCACAGATCAAGCTGCTGCGGATCGGGGATTTCGTCTGCGGTCACGATGCACGGCCCGAAAGGTGCGTAGCTGTCCATGCCCTTCGAGAAAATCCACTGTCCCGCGCGGCGGTTGTCGCGCGCCGAGATGTCGATCATGACGGAATATCCGAAGACATGTGCAAGGGCGTTTTCACGCTTGGTCTGGCTGGCAGTGGTGCCGATAATGACGGCCAGTTCTACTTCCCAATCGAGTTGCTGGGTCATACTGGCGTCATGGCGTACCGGATCGCCGGGCCCGACAACAGCGGTGGGCGGTTTCGAAAAGACGACAGGTTCTTTGGGCAGTGCGTCATCGGTATCAAGCGCCTTGGCGCTTTCGGTGATGTGATCAAGGTAGTTCAGGCCGATGCCGAAGATGTTTTTGCGCGGGCGCGGGATAGGGGCCAGCAGTTTGACTGTTTCAACCGGCAGGGCGAGCGCATTGCCCCAGTCACCATCCGCAGTATGCAAAGCGTTACGCAACTGGCGCACGGCAACCGGCCCCAGATCGATAAAGTCGAGCATACGGTCCGGCAGATCAAGGCCCACCGCTTCGCCAAAGCCTGCAACATCCACAACAATGCCGTCTTCGATGACACCCAGCCGGGCGGGGGCTTCGACGTGGGCTTTATAGGTGACGAGTTTCATATCTGTCCTGTCTTAGGTTGGTTGTTGGCCGCCGTTTTCACCCAGCGCTTCCTCACGGTAGAGGCCAAGGGCGCGGATCACCGGCAAGTCATTGAGGCAAAAGAGCACGGCATCGTCGCTGGCAGAGGCATTTGCATGTTCGTGCCACGCCCATGAGGGCACGCAAAATATGTCGCGTTCTGCCCAGTCGAACCGTTGCCCGTTGATGATGGAGTGGCCCGAGCCTTTGGCCACTTGATAGAGGTAGCTTCCGGTATGCCGGTGCGCTTTGGTCGCTTCACCGGGGGCGAGGCGCTGCATGCTGGCACCAAGTGTTTTCATCACGGGGCCGTTGGTCGTGGGGTTCACGTATTCCATCAGCGTGCCATCAAAGGGCGAGGGATCGGAAGCATCAGCGTAGGCGTTCAGCGCGTCATAGGTGCGATCCCATTCGTATTTGAACATCGGCGAATAGCCTTTATCCCATGCACCCCCACCGGGGGTCAGACCCGCGTTGCCCCAAGTCTTGGTCATATCATCGACAGGATATGCAACAGGCTCGCTCAGGTCTGGATGCACCTCGAAAAAGTTTGCCTCCATCGCGTTTACGAATGGGATATCGAGGCCGTCCTGCCAGATGCATGGCGTTCCGGTTTCTTCGACGGCGTGTTCGTGCCACGTGCCGTTGGGGGTCAGAACAAAGTCATTGCGCCCCAGTGTCATCTTATGACCATCGACAACCGTATAAGCACCGCTGCCTTCCATGATAAAACGGATCGCAGAGGCGGAATGCCGGTGCGCGGTCGCTTTCTCACCGGGATTCATCACTTGCAGACCGCCATAGATCCACCCCACTGCCGCCGATACATCCGTTCGGCCGGGGTTGTTGAAATAGATCACACGCCGGCCTGCCTTTTCAGGCGTTACCAAGTCAACGGAGCGCAGCACTTTGTCCCGCAAATCAGCGTAGCGCCACAGCACCGGGACGGAGGCCGATTTCGGCTCCCATGGTTCGATCTTGTTGGCAACAGTCCACAGTGCACCAGTGTTGAAGCCATCAAGTTCGTCATAATAAGCAAGCAGTTCGGGCGTATCTTCGACATTGGCGCGGCCAGCGACGTTCTCGCGGTGGTTTTCCCGTGTCATCATATAGCTCCCGTTGGGCGATTGATCGGGTAAGCGTAAAATTGTTTGAGCTTAAAGTAAATGTGCCAGGGCAGCTTATTTGCTCTGCGCTTTGCGGTCTTCGGCGCGGCGCAGCAGATCACGGATCATGTCGATTTCTTCATGCCCCAAGGTCTCAAAGATATCGTTAACCATCTTCTCGTGCCCCACGGCTTGCGCCTGAAACGTAGCCCGTCCCGCGTCTGTGAGCGATACCTTCACCACGCGACGGTCTTTCTCTTGGGCCTGCCGTTCAACAAGGCCGTCTTTCTCCAACCGGTTCACAACCGTCGAGGCATTCCCGTTCGACACGAGCAGCCGTTTGCTGAGCTCCGACATCATCATCGGCTCTTCACTATTATATAGTGCCGCCATCACATCAAAGCGGGGGAGGGTGGTTTCATGCGTCAGCCGCAGGTATTCGCGCAGGCGGTTTTCAGTCGCACGGGTGACGCGCAGCAATCTCAGCCATGTGCGCAGGCGGCGGCGGGACAGTGGTGTTTCATGGTTCATGGTAGTCCCTTTCACAACGGTCCCCTGTTGGACGGTGAGCGCACAAGGCTATTCAACCAACACATCCGCGACGAACCCACCGTTGCGCCATGCATCAAGGGCGGCAGCAAAGTTCGGTCCGCTGCGCCCGTCGACGACACTGGTGTAGTATCCAGCGGCTTTCAGGCGTTCCTGAACAGCCGAGATTGTATCACGCGACCAGTCTGATGTGGCCTCTGTCATCTGCCGGATGCTTTGCCCGGCGTCTTCTGCGGCACCGCGCAGTAACATATTCGCGGCGGCATCCGGATCACGAGGTGCGATGCGCCCTTCGTCCAGCAGAATTGCGCTGGCCAGATATGCTCGGGTTTCACCGGCAGTGATGGCGCGCTTGAAGTAATCCAGCGCCTCTTCGGGCTTGCCGGTTGTCCCGTCACTTGTCAGCACACCGAGGTTGTAGGTCGCGAGGGCCGATCCAAGATCAGCCGCTTCTTTCAAAAGCTGCACAGCTTTCTCGTCGTTTTTCTCAAGACCCGCACCTTCGAACATCGCGACGGCCAGATTGATCTTGGCGTCCGCACTACCAAGATCGGCAGCACGCTGATAAAGCCTGAGCGCCTCTGTCTGTGAGGCGGGAACGCCGCGACCGGATTCTGTCATCAACCCAAGGCTCACCATTGCCCGCAGATCGCCGCGTGTCGCGGCCTCGCGGTAAAGACGGATCGCTTGATTGACGTCACCCGCGGCGACCGTGGACCGCGCCAGAAGAGCCGTATAATGCGGCAGGTCCGGATTGCTGCCCGCAGCGGCAAGGCAGGCTTGAATGGCCGCGATGGCGTTTTGTTGAAGCTTGCTGAATGGAACGCCGGCGTTGGTCGCCGTGGCATCACGCGGATGGGTGGCCAGCCGTTCACACAGGCGTCCGGCCCCACCTTCGTCCTCTGATGGCAATGAGCTCATCAAGCGCTTGGCATCGGCCGCATGTGTGCCTTCGGGATATTTCTCCAGATAGAATTCGACCAACGGGCGCATCCGCGCACGCCGCGCCAATTGCCACAAACGGTCTTCCTGCGCGTCGCGTTCCTGTGGTGTGTACTCGCGCGATAGGACGGACCCACCGGCAAGGGCAGGGTCAAGAAATGCCATGACTTCCTGAGTGTGTTTGCCTTGCGGATACCGCTCTGCATAAAGCTGCATCAGTTGCGGATCGCCGGCGTTGGCTGCAACTTGCCACAGCAAAGTCTCGGCCGAGATCGTATCGGGGCGCGGGTCAAAACGGAATTGACGTGTCAGCGACGAATTTTCCCAAGGGATCTGCCGTCCGCCCGTTGCCGCCAGAACATCCTTGCGAACCGAAATCATCAAATCCGAAATATCCAGACCCGGTGTGTAAATATAGCTGAGCAGGGCCTCGGTAAAGAAACTGTTCCGGCCCGTGCCATCATAGGCCACGTTATCGGGCTGCGTGGCGAAAGAGATCATAAAGTCAGCCGCGTTGCCGACACGCGCCAATCCTTCGGAAACAGAGGCAAGCGTACCTTCGAACGGATCGTTGCGACAGGCATCGAGAAACACAAACTTGATGCCGGGGGCCTGCTCCATCTGGTTCAGAATATCATTGAGCTTGATGGTCTGCTCGGTGACATCTGCCGCCTGTTCGATCTTTGCATCTGTCGGAACCAGATAGTTCTGCCCGCCCACCTGAAAGCCGTGCCCAGCGTAGTAGAACAGTGCAACATCAGCAGTTTCGATTGCAGTAGCGAACTTTGCAGCAAGGCCTGACATTTCATCGGCTGTGACATCCAGACCCAGATAGACTTCAAACCCCAACCCTTCGAGGGCGACAGTCATGTCGCTGGCGTCGTTACCGGGGTTATCAAGGCGTGAAATCAGGTCGTAATCCGAATTTCCGATGATCAGCGCCACACGTTTTTCATCCGTGATTTGCGCCAGCGCCATCAGCGGCCATCCAAGCGCGAAGAAACCAACCAAAGCCAGCAACATCAATGATCTGTGCAGCAAAGTACCGCTTTTGATGGGGGCAAATGATATGTTCATGACTGTTTCCATTGTATCGCCATCAATGACAGGTCGCAGGCATATCGGCCATGCACGCCTATGTCGCGGACCGTACGATACGCATACGTATATACAGGTATGATCGTGTCCTCCACCGGCAATGACCGGATCGCTGACCCGTTATAGCTTCGTTTCAGCATTAGCCTGCCGCCAAAAGCCCTGAATTGCAATGTTTATGCCCTGCCCACCGCGATCTGTGGTCCGGTGTAGCGGGCAACCATATGGAAAAGTCTTGCAATGAAATGGCTGGTGGTCTTCACTCTGATCATGGCTGCCACCTGAATATTATTTTACAGAAGCCAATTTGATGCAGCCGGGCCGCAATTGTTGTGGAGGACGACGCAATGGCAATCGAAGGATTGACCCAGCAGCAGAGTGATTTTGTCGAACGCTTTTTGAAAGTGCCGAAGGTGTTCAACCGCAAAGCCGCCAAAGCACGGCGGCGCGAGGCGGCGGAACAGTTCCGCCTGTTCAATGCCGAGTTTAATGAAGTTCGCGCGCAAATTGCAGCACTCGATGATGCGGCATTACAATCGGTCATGATGGCACAATTGCGCGCGGCAGAGCATGCCATTGAGCGCGATCCAAAGAACCTTGATTTCGATGCAGGGCACGCACAGCTTGCGCAGGTCGAAGTTGCGGTTGCACTCCATAATCGCAAGGCAGAAGCAACCGAGGCCCATGCACGGCTATCAGAAGCCCTTGCCGCATGGGAAAAGGATCATCCGCCCGTTGCCCAGCAGTCCAATGCGGATGCGCAGAGCGATATCGCCCTGACATGGACATATATCGAAGACAAACTCGCCTCTGGCACCGCGACAAACAATCTTGATGAAATTGAAGCAGCCATCAGGGGAATGACCCGGCTTGAAGGGATGCTTGAGACAGCAACAAGTGCTGCGAAAGACCCGTTCGAGACCCGCGTAGATGCATTGGGAAATGTCAAAAGATCCGCTGAAGAAGGGCTCGACCCCCGCGTGCTGGATGCGCGGCGGCGGTTGTCGGATGTATTTAACCAGTTGCAGGCGTTGCGCGACAAACTGGCAGTACAGTTCGGCGCAGAGAAAATTCCGCTGGATTTGCGGATGGAATGCACCTCGACGCAAACCAAACTTGATACGGCGATGAACGCAACGCCTGGCGATTTGCCGGATTTGGCGGAGGATGCCGAGGACAATTTTGCAGCAGCGAACAAAGCGGCGACAGCGGTTATTGATGCCGCACGACTTTGGGATCGGGATCATGACGCATTCAAAGTGCGGTATGAGGTTATGCTGGCACATCCTGCCGCGGCGGCCGATCTGGTCGTGCCCGAGTTTGAAAAGGTCACGACCGCCTATAACATCGCCCGTGAAAAGGCCGCGGCTCACAAGTATCTCGAGGCCAGTCAGGATATCGGTGTTATCCGGCATGACCTGAAAGATGCACTCGACTTTGCCGATGATTACGCGAATTTTCATGCGGTTTTGGAAGAGCGGCGTAAGTTATTGCAGACCTTGCCGGACCCGAACAGCTATCCCATCCCGCAGCTGAAAACCGACCATGACGATGCGCTTGATCTGTTGGTGCAGGCGGAGGACGCTTACGATCTGGGGCAGATTAGCGGGGCTTTGGCCCTACTTACGCAGATCCCCAAGGCGGTCGCAGATATTCTTGAGGCGCACCGGTTCGCCAAGAATTTTGTCGAGATGCGCAGACATTTCAAGAGC
The DNA here is from genome assembly GCF_000622385.1 of Sulfitobacter noctilucicola. NCBI lineage: Bacteria > Pseudomonadati > Pseudomonadota > Alphaproteobacteria > Rhodobacterales > Roseobacteraceae > Sulfitobacter > Sulfitobacter noctilucicola. The sequence goes on along the minus strand of NZ_JASD01000002.1, from coordinate 64,292 downwards.
TGGCTAAAAGAGATTAACAGCAACGCAACCGCGAAAATCGGACCCTTGATCGCCGCCGAGATTGCATATGCTGAAAGCGAACGGGACGCCGCACAGACTGACGCAGAGCAAAACGCACTGCGCCGCGCGTCGGGGCGCATGTCTTCGGCCACGGAATTTCTGGTAAGCCTGTCCGCCAAGGTCGATCTGATATTAGACTACCACGTTGAGAGTTCGGCTTTCACGGCCCGCCGCCGCGAAACCCGCGCCCGAAAGGGGCCAGAAGGGCGCATCGCGATTGAAGCCTATTATCAGGATTTGCTGGCTGATGATGGCAAGCGCAAGACTGCTGAGGCATCAGGAGATTACAAGTTGGCACATGCCATGTGCGTGCGGCTTAAAAACCAGCATGCCGATATGATGGCGCTCGCGGACGATGCGAAAAAATACCTTGTGCAGGTTACGCATTTCGATGCGGCGCTGGCCAAATTACAAAACGCCACTTCGGTCGATGCAAAAGAGGCGCGTGACACCGCAGAACTGATGCAGATGAACGCAGTTGCCGCGACCGCGCGGGGCAACTGGATGGCCGCCGCCAGCCTGTTGGAAAACGCCAACCTCGAGATTGCGCGTGCAGTCAGCGATGCAGAAGCCGCAGCGGTTATTGATGGCCATCAGGGCGCATTGAAGCTCACATCCGATACCGAATTCAGCACAATCTACGAAAGCTTTGCCAAGATACTCGCGCATGTATCTGCACTGGATGACAAGGGTGCGTATGCCAAACAGTTGAAAGCCGCGGACACCAAAGCGCGTTCTGCCGAAGCTATGATGGAGAAAGACCTAGCGGGGGCCGAGGCGACCTTGAATGAAGCCGCAGATGCCTGCCGCGCGGTCGCGTTACAGATATCAGCCGCCGCAAGTTATATCGCGCAACTCGACACGACCAATGCGGTCCTGACGTCGGCCCGTGCTATTGGCGCAGACGGCGTGATCGACGAAAAGCTGGATGCGGCGGACAAGCTGGTGAAGACCGCCAAGAAAGCGGCCAAGACGCAGGATTTCTCTGCGGCACTTGCCTCGTTGGCACAAGCTCAAGCGCTTGCCCATCTGGGGCTGGATACCATGGCGACTTATACCGATCACATCAAAGACACACGGAAGGCGATGAAAAACGCGATAGCCGCTTTCCGCGACCCTGCTGTGTCACCGAACCTCGACACCGAGGCGGAACGTTTGCAGGCTGTGCTGGACGCGATGAATGGCGCTTTCAACAGTGGCAATTTGTCCGAGGCGGTTGCGCGTGCTGGAGAAGGTGTGGCGCTCGCGGATACCTCGGCGGGGGTTTGTAAGGCGTGTAAAAAGGCGGTCGATATTATCGACAACTATCTGATCGGGCATGACGGGATCGAGAAGAACCACGTCACGACGGTGTCGGATATGGCGGAACTCAAGACATTAACCGACGCAGCCGTCGAAGCCATGGGAAGGACGAATTTCAAAGTCGCTTACCGCTTGGCATTGCAGGCCTATTGGCTTCGGGAAAATGCGCGACAGAAAGCCGAGCGGTTTGACCTCTATCTTCCGCAAAAGGTGCGTTGCCAAAACAGGCTCGACGCCCTTGAAGCGCGAACCAATGTGGATGCGGGGCCCGGACACACGGCTGTGGAGGCGTTGCGCAAGAAGTTTGATGGCGCTGTCGCGCAGGAAGCTCTGGACAACTACTCAGGCGCGGCCAAGCGGCTGGACGGTTTTGAAGCGGCCTGCGATCTGGCGGCGGAAAAGCTGGATGCTTTTGACCGCTATATCCTGCATAGGACGAAGGCACAGGAGGCACTGTCAGAGCTTCAGGCGCTTGGATCAGATGCTATTGAAACCCTTCTGAAAAGGCTAGAAAATAAGGACCGCAATGCGCTTGCCAAGGGGCAGGCTTTTGAGTTCGACATTGCAACATCGCTTTATATCGAGCTGAAAAACGAGTGTTTGCTGGCCGCCAACACGGCAGGCGCCGCGGCTGATTTTGTATCGATAACCGAAGTTATCAAGGATCTTGCCCAAGGGGACGATCAGGATCTGCTCGCGGCGATTGCACAGGCAAGCCAGACGTTGAAATCCCTGCAAACCCGCCCTGCGGCCTTGTATGTGCACGAAGATATGGCGACCTGCCGCACCAGTCTGGATCAGGCAGAACGCATGGCGGATGATGCATTTGATGCTGCGCGCGACAAGGTCGAAGAGGTCATGGACATGTGCGTGCGCATGACCTTGATGATTGCACAGTACGAACAGCTGGACGAGGCTTCGGGCGTTGCCAAACGCCTGGCGCAGGATCAACTGAAACGGGGCGTCGAAGCAGATTTCGCACGATCAGAGATTTCCGGTCGCGTGCAGACGGTTGATGTGGCGATGTTCGCCGCGCGGCAATCGCCAAGCAATCGGGCCCAGACCCATCTGGATGTCGAAGCCGCAATCGCAGCATTGCGCGATCTGCGCCGCATCATCGATGCACAGGAAGCTTATCTGAAACATCGGCTCGACATTGAAGCAGAGTTGATGCGTCTGGAGAAAAGCCAGCAGCGGCATCTGGTTCGTGACGATCTGGTTGCTACACGCAAATTGCTGGACACGGCCGCCACCCATGCAAACGATCGCAAGCATAGTGCCGCAGAAAAGACGCTTAAATCTGCGGCGCTTCAGCTTGAGGTAGCCGAAATGCGCGGACAGCTGGCCGATAACAAGACGCCCAAGCCGGCAGATGTGAAGGCACTGCTGGATGCACCGGGCGGCATGAAATTGCTGGACGACATCATCGACACGCTCGAAGCATCTGTGCAGCGCGATGTGATGGCGGTGGTGTTTGAGGCCCGATACGGCTGTGTACTTGAAGTCCAAAAGCCCAGTGATGTCCAAACGGATGCGGATGGTAATCCGGTTCCTGTTCCCGAAGACCAGATGGGCCTTCCTGCCGTGAACTTGCGCCGTTTCTACAAAGAAATGCAAAAGTTGCCGCAGGACAACACTCTGGACAACGACAGTATGCTGACTTTTTCGGCCATGAGCGGTGAACAGACCGGCTCCGCCTACGATCCGGGTAAAAAACAGGTGCTCATGCGCGAAGGGGATGAGGCGTCCTCGCGTATTTATGCGATCGCTGTCGCCCATGAGATAGGCGAGCTTGACCCTTCAGCGGTGCCTAAACCGGGCGAAGAACGAACCGCGTTCAGTTGGAATACCCTGCACGAGGTCGGACACGCAGTGGATGACAAGCTGGGCTATATGAAAAAGCACGGAGAGCGGCTGGCGGGTTGGAAGGTCTACGGTGCCAATGTTAAAGAACCCGCATCCGAGATTGCGAAGGCGTTTGATTTTGATGCCGACTACGTCGCCGAATATATGATGAGTTCGGCCGGGCGGAAATTGCCGATGCCGCAACCGGTGGGCTGTGGCCCCGGTGAATGGCAGCGCCGCATGGAGGAATGCCGCAACTTCGTTGACCGCGCGCGGAGCGGCAACAATCCGTGGAACTCAGCAAGCGTCGCTGCGGCCTGTGTTGTCGGGAATTACACATATGTCGAAAGTTACGAGGGGGATTGGGCACGTTACCGCACGGCAGAGCGCAAGTTTGCGGTCTCGGGCTACCAGTTTCGGGCGCCCGGCGAATGGTTCTCCGAACTTTATGCGGCAATGGCGTCTGACAGGTTGAACAGCAACCATCCACACCGCGACGAAATCGCGGCCCTGTGCATGAAAGAAGGTGCCTGATGTCTTTGTTTGATCTGACGTCGATCCACTGCCCCGCTTGCGGAACATCCAGTGATTTCCAGGCCGCGGGCAGTGTGAATGCAGACCGCCGGCCTGATCTGCGACAGGAAATCCTTGACGACACCTTCCAGACTGTGACCTGCACTTCTTGCGGTGAGGTGATGCGTCTAGAGCCTGTTGTGAACTATCTGGACGTTGAATTCGGGCTTTGGCTGGCTGTCTATCCACCGCGTCAGATCGGTGACTATCAGGCATTAGAAGAGACTGTGCAGGGGCTTTTCAACGACAGTTATGGTGATGCGGCTTCTCCCTCAGCGCAGGAGGTCGGCGCAATTCTGAAGCCGCGTCTGACCTTTGGCTGGCCGGCGACACGAGAGAAAATTCTGCTTGCGACAAAAGGGCTGGATGACGTTGCCATTGAGATGCTCAAGCTCGATCTGCTGCGCCGTTTGCCTCGCGCACCCCTGCGTGCGGGCGTGGAGCTGCGCGTTGTCGATGTGACAGAAGATTCACTTCAGATGATCTGGGTTGAAACCGCGAGCGAGAATGTTCTTGAGAGCTTTGAGGCCAATATCCAGTTGTTGAAAGCGATCACGGATGATCCGGAGCCTTGGGCAGAGATAAGGGAAAGCCTGACGGGCGGAGTGTTTGTCGACATTCAAAAGCTCTATCTCGGTGCGGGCCGCGACGCCGCGTGATGCCTACTGCGCTGCGGTTGTCACAAAGAAATAGACCCATTCGCCTTTGAAATCTGCTGTTGCTTGGCGCGCGTTTTCGACCTGACCCTTTAACCACGCCAAATAAGGCTCGGCTGGTTCGACGAGTGGACGGTTGCCGGAGTAGAGCGGCACAGAAGATGCAAAGGCCGCGGCGATTTCTTGACCGTAGGGCGGGCCGATTGTGACAAACAATCCGGCCTCCTGTGCGGTGCGCGCGCCAATCTGCAATGCGGTTTCCGGCTCTGCCTTTTGCAAAGGTGTTTGATCGTTCGGCGACAGGTGGATGACGTTGCCATCCGCATCGAAATAATCAACGTAGATATAGGCGGGATAATCCGGCGCGGTCAGATCGAGCACCAAAGGGTCGCCGGTCACATACCGGAAAGCGCGGGCATGAGTGTCTGCGCCCACAATCATAGGATTGGTGATCTGGTCCGTAGATTGCGGCAATCCGACATTCGCGATCCCCGACAAGGCACCGCATTGCGGTGCAGGCAGCACCAACAGGTTCTCAGCCACTTTGATGTCCGTCCCCATCTGTGTCTCAAGCGCTTTGAGCACCGGCGCTCGGTCAGCGGCCGTGGGGACATGACCCGTCAGTTGCAGTGTCACGGTGTCAGGATCGAATAGAACCTGCATCCTTGCGCAAGGCACGGACAAAGCGGCACTCAAACTGTCGCGCACATCAGAACCGCTGGTCTGGGTGGTCTGGGTAAAGCTTTGGAAAGCGGCGAGTGAGACCGGATCGACGGGGCCGGAGGACGGAAAGGCGAGTGTTGCCTTTCCGGACGTTACTTCTGGCGCTTGCTCTGACAGAGCAGTGCGCGAGGGTTCAAAGCTTGGGGTTGGTGCTGTCTCGGGGGGCTTTGCTATTGCGCTCGCAGGTTCTGGAAGGGTCGGGGCCGTCATGACAGTCTGTGTTGGCAAACTGCTGATCCGGTCCGGTTTGACGGATGTTGTCGCAGAAACTGCGACCGGCAGGCTAAGTGCCGCACTGGTCTGGATGGGTAGACCCGCTGCGACCTGAACATCTGCTTGTGGTGTCGCGACGTTTTCCAACCGCTCTGCGGGGGCCTTTGCAGAAACAGCTGTCAAGGTAGGCAGGCTCTGCGCCCGCGCTTGGTCGGAAGGCGCATCAAGCGGTTCCGCCCGCGATTGAGCGATCTCGCCTGATCCCAGATTGGCGACATCCCCATCCTGCCGCGCAGCTTCATCGGAAGCTGGCGTCTGCTGGGTCGCGTCGGTTCTGGCGACCTCCTGAGCTTCGACATTCAGGCGGCTTTCAGGCGTTGGTTGATCGCTCACCGGCTGGGGCTGCAGCGCTGCCATCAAGCCCACGGCGGCGCCAAAATGCAGCAGGGCAGAAAGGGCCAAGCCAAGAAGCCATATTCCCGCATTGCTTCTCATGGGCTTGCCGGTGTGACTACAAGCGCCACATCACGCGCACCGGATGCCTCAAGCTCCGCAATTAGCGGCAGAACATGTCTAAGCTCAGCGTTGTGATGGGCATTTATCCTGACGAGCGTGTCCGGATTTGTTGCAAGCTGTTCCAGCAGCAGAGGAAGCGGTTCACCGGTTGGCTGGCCATCAACGGCCATTTCTCCTTCGGCACCTACGGACAGTGTAATCCCACCTGCGGGCATGTCTGCACCGGTCACGGCAACAGGTGGCGTCACATCGAAGGGTGCGGTTGCATCCATCCGTCCGATTAGCATGAAAAAGACCAGCAAAAAGAACACCACATCAATCAAAGCGATGATCGTTTCCGGGGTCTGGCGCTGGGGCGGGCGGGTCAATCTCATGGCCGTGCCTCAAGCCGGACAACACGCAGGTTGGTGACGCCTGCAGTCGTGGCAATATCCATAACGCTGACAAGCGCTTGCATGCGGGCCACACCTGTTGGCAGCACCATGACCGATAGCGCGGGTGCATCGGCAACTGCTTGTTTCAGCAGAACCGTCAGATCATCAACTTCAACTGGCTGACCGCGTATCACGGGAACGCCATCTGCGCCGATACGGATGAGGATTGTAGATGCCGATGTTTGCGGAGCAGCTTTTTGGGCGTTTTCTGCCTCGGGGGCCACAGCCGGTATCATGTCCAGATCAAGGTACGTTGACGTGACCATGAAGAAGACCAGAAGGATCAGCAGAACGTCGATCATCGCCACCAGTGAAATCAACGCGCGCGGCGGCCGCGGGCGTTTGAGTGTCAAAGGGGCGGCTTGGATCATCAGGCATGCTCCGCTGTTGCGACTGGATCAGATTGCGTTGGGATTTTCATCAATCAGCATAAGACGGCCCACGGCATTCTCGATCATCTGGGCGGCACTTTCGGCGCGGGCAGACAGCAATGTGGCGCCAACTGCTGCCGGAATGGCAACCAGCAGGCCCACGGCAGTTGTCAGCAAAGCCTGCCAGATACCGCCAGCAAGTACAGAGGCGTTTGCAGCCCCTTCAGCCATTTCAAGCGCCTGAAAAGATTGGATCATTCCAAGAACCGTACCAAGCAATCCCAACAAAGGACTGATCATGGCAATAAGCTCAAGCACACGGATCGACCCGTTCATCCGTGCAAATTCTTCATTCCCTCGCCGCAAAAGCTCGGCTTGAAGAGGCGGGCCCTTGAACCCTTTCGCAAGTGAGGCCATCGCATAGGCCATCACACGGTCTGCGGGGCTTTTCCCATTCGTGACGGCGTTTTGCGCCTTTTCCTTGTTGCCTTGCGCCCAATCAGCAAGGGCTGCTTCACGCATTTGAACGCCTGAACGCGCAGGCCAAAGTTGCACCACTTTGACAACGATCAAAGCAAGCGAAAAGGCAGACAGGATTAACAGAACGGCGATAACAACACCGCCTGCACCCAGAGAGGCCAAATCAAACGACATCTCTATTTGACCAGCGCTACGGGCGCTTTACTGCGCAACTCAAGGATCGGAAAACAGTCCATTTCTTCGGCGTTTTGTGGTTTGCAGGATGTCAGATCATGGAGCAGAATTTCGGAAATATCCTCACAGGCGATTTCGGGAATTTCAAACAGTTTCAGGGTGGTTCGGCTGACGGGCAGAGGCGCCGCATCAATCGAGAGCAAACGGTCGATCACCCCGCTGGTGTCGAGAATCGCCAAAGACATCTCAAATCCGTCAAAACTGTTGTCGGTCCCGTTGCGAAACAGAAAGAATGCGCTGCACCCACCACTGTCAGAGGCTTCGATCTTGTTCAGCTCGACGGTGAGCCCGCCCGTTTCCTGAGCGAGGACAGTGATCGGGACAAAAGCCAGTGCGAGGGCCGTAAACCCGGCGCTCAATCTTTGAAAAAACATAAATACTCCAATCTAAAATCAGGCGGAGAGGGCGGTTTCCACTCCGGCAAGGGCGTTTAATGCGGTGGTGCGAATGGTGGTTGGGGTGAAGCCGTTGTCATCCACCGCTTTGAAAAATTCGGTGTCGAGCGTGTCGCGGTAAGAGGAAATAATGGAGCGCGCTTCGGCCTTGAGGTCGTCTCGAGCAGGGCCGTCCGGCGTCTCGACCAAGTCTTCGAGCACACGCTCCAATGACGTGTCCAGCTCTTCGATATAATCAAGCAAGACATCGGTGTTTTCGGCCAGTTCCTTTAACCCCTCGATGGCATTTGCCTGCGCGTCGATGGTCATCTTGAGCTTGAGGAGTTCGGCCTGCATCCGGTTGCGCGTATCAATCCAGTTGAGCCTTGATTTCGTATAGCGCGCAACGTTGTCGGGAATGGCATTTTCGGCTTCTTCAAGCCGCGCGTTCGCGGCGCTTGTAGCGGCCTCTTTGAGCAGATTAATGGTGGTCGTCGCAGACTTGAGCGCGCTTTCAAAGTCACCCTTCTCTGCCTGTTGAAGTGCATAATTGAAGGCACGGTTGATTGCGTCCGGATCGCCGGTTTTCGCAGCCATGGCAGCGTCTACTTTCACCTGCAGGGGCGCAAGGGTCTTGTCCCATTTCTGTCGGGGCACATCTGACTTGACCTTTGGTTCATGCTCTATCTCGGCAGCGTCGTTTAGCGCCTCTTCCGCCTTTGAAAGCTCCTCATTCGCGGCATCATAGTCTTTGTTTTTCAGCAGGTTAAGCGCTTCGAATAGAAGTTTCTTTGCCTTGACCGTTCCGCCGCCCGGCGCACTATCGAACGCAGAACGAAGTGAGTTCGCCCGCGCCATCAAAGCCTTCGGTGATGCCTCCACCGGCACAATTTCGGCAGGTGCCTCTGTAGATTTAGCCTCTTTTCCCCGTTGCGCTTTGGCCGCCGCTTTCACAGCAGATTCGAGTGTGGAAAGTGATGCCTCTGCGTCTTCCAAAGCGCCGGACTTTATCTGTGCCACGACACCAGCCGCCGCCTTTTTGAGTGGAGCGGCAAGTACCGTCAAATCACCAATGGGAGCCTGTAACGCTTTGAGGCGTGTGGCCAGGTCGGCAGGGTTAATAGCAGGTCCCGCGTCAGCTGCTTCGGGAGTGGACGTTGAAGGAGCATCCTGATCTGCGGACTGGGCGGTCGCAGCAACCTCCGTTTCGTCTTCTTCTTCCAGCAGATTTCCTTGTGCATCCAGAACCTCAACCTTGAAGGAGAAGCCCAGCTCTTTGAGGTACTTGCGGAATTTCTTTGCCAGTCCGGGCAGCGCTTTATCGACGGTCAGTTTCAGCTTTTTGGCATCAATCTCGAAACTGCCTTTGGCAACCTTGGTGCCTTCACCCTCTTTCTTGGCTGTCCGGCCTAGAACGTCGGGATCTTTGAGGCGGTGAATAATCAGCAGATCGGCGCCTTTCGGGCCGGGATTGAAGGCCATGTTCATGGGCCGTTTGCGGCCCATCATGATCAACTGTTTCAGTTCCTCAGTATCCATCGGGACGTAAGCCAAATTACTTTTCCTCGTCTTTTTGGTGGAAAGTGATTGACATGAAATTGACGATAAGGCTGACTATTGGTCAAGCTTGCATTTTGATCCGGCTCTTTTCGGTCGGTACGCAGGCAGAATTTTTTTTATTGTTTTGAACCATTTGCGATTATTATGATATACGTTCTGAAAATGACCCGCTGCCCGCGATCAGATAATTTACGACCAGAGGGGGGACCAGATGGACGTTTCTAAGCTGCTTGAACCCCGCGAGGGCGATGCCGTAAGCGGCGAAAATCTGGAGTATGATCCGGAATTCGTCGAGATGGAGCTTGCCGCCCAGCCCGGTGAAGAGCGCCAGGAAGGCGACAAGATTATCGAGGCGGAAGACGCCGATTTTGCGGAGGTTGTCAAACTTGCGCAGGTCGTGCTGGAGCGCAGCCACGACATCCGCGCGGCCGTGTTTTATGCCGAAGGGATTTTACACACCAAAGGGTTGCCCGGCTTTGCCGAGGCAACAGCCTATATTCGCGGTTGTCTGGAGAACCATTGGGATACCTGTCATCCCGAACTGGACGAAGATGACGACAACGACCCGACGATGCGCATCAACGCAGTGCAGGGTCTAAGCGGTTCATCTACCGTTATCCGTGCGTTGCGACAGGCACCGCTGACAGAGAGCCGTATGTTCGGGCGTATGAGCCTGCGCATGATGGAAATTGCCGATGGCACTGTTACGCCCTCTGCCAGCATGACCGACGTGCCTGATACTGCTGCAGTCAACGCCGCGTTCCAAGACAGCGATACCGAAACCCTTCAGGCGATTTTGGCGGCGGTTGGTGCTGCCAAGGCGGACATTGCGGCAATTGACGCCGTCTTTACCGAGAAAACGCCGGGGCAGGGTCCGTCATTTGATGAAGTAAATAACACACTTAACCAGATCACGCGGCGTATGACCGATGCCATGGGTGTCGAAATCGCCGGGGGCGAAGCTGTCGCAGAGGAAGCGGGCGGTGAGGCAGGTCCGGCAGTTGCCACGGCAAGCGGCGCGATCAATTCGGCGACTGATGTAACCAACGCGCTTGACCGGATCATCAGCTATTACCAGCGCGCTGAGCCATCAAGCCCCGTACCCATGTTGCTGGAACGGGCAAAACGTCTGGTCAGCGCCGACTTTATGACCATCATTCAGGACATCGCGCCGGTTGGCATCGATCAGACAAAGATAGTCGGAGGCATCAAAGACTAATCAAGCCGCCTTTTCGGCTTCATGACGTAATTTATTTCACCGCAGGGTCATGCCTGCATTCTATTATTCAAAGACCAAGGAGCCCCTCATGGCCAGTTCCCAGAAATTCATAGCCCGTAACAGGGCACCACGCGTTCAGATCGAATATGATGTAGAGCTTTATGGTGCCGAGAAAAAAGTACAGCTTCCCTTTGTGATGGGCGTGATGAGCGACCTTGCAGGTAAGTCCGAGGTCGAACAACCCGGTGTTGCAGACCGCAAGTTTCTGGAAATTGACGTCGACAATTTTGACGACCGCATGAAAGCGATTGCGCCGCGTGCCGCGTTCACCGTCCCGAACACCCTGACGGGTGAAGGCAACATGGCGGTTGATATCACCTTCAACAGCATGGACGATTTCAGCCCTGCAGCCATCGCCGCCAAGGTCGAACCGCTGGCGGAATTGCTGGATGCGCGTACACAGCTTAGCAACCTGATGACCTACATGGATGGGAAAACAGGGGCGGAGGATCTGATCAGCAAGATCATGCAGGATCCCGCATTACTCAAAACACTGGCGGCCCAGCCCAAGCCCGGCGCCGCGGCAGAGGAGGAATAATCGATGGCTGAACAAGAAGCCCAAGTCGAAGAAGCAGGTGGTGCAACCGCCTTTGGTTCCAGTGAATTTGAAAGCCTGCTGCAAAAAGAATTCCGTCCGAAATCCGATCAAGCCAAGACCGCCGTCGAGAGCGCTGTAAAAGCATTGGCCGAACAGGCGCTTAGCAACACCGCGCTGATCTCCGATGATGCGCTGCGGTCGATTGAAAGCATCGTGGCACAGATCGATAAAAAGCTGACGGAGCAGGTGAACCTGATCCTGCACCACGAAGAGTTCCAGCAGATGGAAAGCGCGTGGCGCGGCCTGCATTATCTCGTCAACAACACTGAATCAGACGAGATGCTCAAGATCCGCGTGATGAGCATTTCAAAGAAAGAAATGCACAAGACGCTGCGCAAGTTCAAAGGCACCGCCTGGGACCAGTCGCCGATCTTCAAGAAGCTTTATACCGAAGAATTCAGCCAGTTGGGCGGCGAGCCTTACGGCTCTCTGGTGGCCGACTATCACTTTGATCACAGCCCGCAGGATGTTGAACTGTTGGGCGAGATGGCAAAGATTGCCGCTGCCGGTCACGCACCGCTGATTACAGGGGCCAAGCCGTCGCTGTTCCAGATGGACAGCTGGTCAGAGCTGAGCAACCCGCGCGATCTTACGCGTATTTTCCAAACTTCGGAATACGCCTCATGGAAGTCGCTGCGCGAATCCGAGGATTCCAAATATGTCGGGCTGGCGATGCCACGGTTCCTGGGGCGTCTTCCCTATGGTTCAAAAACCGAACCGGTGGAAGAGTTCGCGTTTGAGGAAGATACTGACGGGTCGGATCACAGCAAATACGGCTGGGTGAATGCGGCTTATGGTATGGCAGTCAACATCAACCGTTCCTTCAAAGAATATGGCTGGTGCAGCCGTATCCGGGGCGTTGAATCCGGCGGTACGCTCGAAAGCCTGCCCTCACATACATTCCCGACAACGGATGGCGGCGTGGATCAGAAATGTCCCACTGAGATCGCCATTGATGACCGGCGCGAAGCGGAGCTTGCCAAGAATGGCATGATGCCGCTGATCCACCGGAAGAACACGGACGTTGCAACCTTTATGGGCGCTCAGTCTCTGCACAAACCCGCAGAGTATGACGACCCGGATGCGACGGCCAACGCAAATCTTGCAGCTCGTCTGCCATACCTGTTCGCCACGTGCCGCTTTGCACACTACCTCAAATGCATGGTGCGCGACAAAGTCGGCTCTTTCAAAAGCCGGCAGGCAATGGAGCACTGGTTGCAGGATTGGATCAACAATTACGTTGATTACAATGCCGACATTTCGTCGGAAAACGAGAAGGCGCGGAAGCCTCTGGCGGCGGCAGAAGTCGTGGTCGAAGAGGTCGAAGGCAATCCTGGATATTATACGTCGAAGTTCTTTCTGCGACCACATTACCAGTTGGAAGGACTTTCGGTTTCATTGCGGCTTGTATCCAAGCTCCCTTCTGAAAAAGGCGGCTGATCCCACGTATTATTTTGGGGTAGGCCTGACGACTTAACGAAACAAACTTATTGAAAGGAATAGCACAATGGCTGCTAACATGTTCATTCAAATCTCCGACATTCCAGGAGATGCAACTGAAACAAACCACAAGGAGTGGATTGTAATCGAATCCGCCACGTTCGAGCTCGAGCGTGCCGTCGACATGACGGACCTTGGTTCAAACCAGCGTTCCCACGCGAACACAAACTTCCAGAAAATCGAAGTGACAACCCAGATCGGCAAAGCATCGAACAAGCTCGCGCTGTCGGTTGCCAACGGCACGGTACGTCCCGAGATCAAGATGGAATGGTGCCGCTCCGGTGACGTCTCTGCCGAAGGTCTCAAGGCATTCTCGAAGTGGACGTTCAAGAACGCGATCATCGACAAATACAGCATCTCCGCCAGTGCGGACGGTATTCCTGAAGAGACATGGGCAATCGCCTACGTTGGCGTAGAGCACGAGTACCACAGCACAAACCAGGCCACAGGTGCTCTGGCAAAAGAGAACGATTTCCTCTGGAATCTGCGCACTGGTGTGTCGGAAACCTTCAGCGGTTAATCTTGGTACGCACGCGGGCAACCGCGTGCGTCACCCATACCCGCCACTTCTTATTCTCCTCGCATCCTGACCCGAGCGGAGGCTGTCCTATGACGCCCGAAGAACATCTTAAATCCGGCGATCTGACTGCAACCCTTGCCGCGTTGCAGGATAAAGTGCGCGCTGATCCTGCGTCCGCACCCCTGCGCATATTTCTGTTCCAGCTTCTGTGCGTTTTGGGTGATTGGAAGCGTGCGATTACGCAGCTCAAGCTCAGCGCCGAGATGGATCCCTCGGCGCTCATGATGGCCCAGACCTACCGCGAGGGGATCATCTGTGAGGTCTACCGCGAGAAAGTTTTCAAGGGTGAGAAAGACCCGATGATTTTCGGCGAGCCGGAGCCGTGGCTTGCCCTCCTTATCGAAGCACAGAAATTGCTAGCCAGCGGGGAGCCTGAAAAAGCTGCCGAACTGCGTGGTAAAGCGTTTGAGGACGCCCCGACAACTTCGGGCACGATCAACGGCACGCCGTTTGAATGGATTGCGGATGCGGACATGCGTCTGGGTCCTGTACTGGAAGTTATTGTAAACGGGCGCTATTTCTGGCTTCCGTTTTCACAGATTTCCAAGCTTGAAATTGAACCGCCCGCCGACCTGCGTGATGCAGTCTGGACAGCGGCGAACCTGACGCTCAGCAACGGTGGAGAAATCGTTGCGCTGATCCCGACGCGCTATGCCGGAACGCCTGATAAGGGCGACGACAGCGCAAAACTGGGTCGCAGCACAGATTGGCAGGATGCAGGCAGCGATACATTTACCGGCATCGGCCAACGCCTTTTTGCGACCGACAGTGATGATATTGCCTTGCTCGATATTCGCGAACTTGTGCTGAACTCCGAAAGCTCCGAGGCCGCTCAAGATGTCTGACAATATGCTGGCAGAACGGTTGCAGCCGTCGCTGCTGGACAGGCTGACCGATGACGCGCCCAATGACAAAGTCGAAGCCCGCAGCAATCGTGCGATCGATCTTTCGCGCCTGCGCGATATTATCAAACGGGATCTGGCGTGGTTGCTGAACACAAACAGCATCGAAGGTCTTCTGGATCCAAAGCTATATCCCAACGTCGTAAAATCTGTACTGAACTACGGCGTGCGCGAGGTGGCTGGCGAATACTCTACATCCGTGCGGGCCGAACTGATACGAAAGTCGATCCAGAAAGCGATTTCCATCCATGAGCCGCGCATTATTTCCGGGTCAACGGCGGTGGAATTGCGCAGCGAAGACAAGCACGGCGAGATGCAGATTGCGTTTGATATTCACGCCGACATGTGGGCACAGCCGGTTCCGCTCGAGCTTTATCTGCGCAGCAAGGTGGATGTGACGACGGGCGAAGTAACGCTGGACCGGGTGGGATAGCGGCGATGGATACCCGTCTTCTCAAGCATTACGAAAACGAATTGGCCTACATGCGGGACATGGGTGCCGAATTTGCCGATGCCTATCCGAAAATCGCATCGCGGCTGGGGATGGAGGGCGTTGAAGTCCTTGATCCTTATGTGGAGCGGTTGCTTGAGGGGGTCGCCTTTCTTTCTGCACGCGTTCAGCTTGAACTGGAAATGCAGTTTCCGGTTTTCACATCGCATCTGCTTGAGATTATCTATCCGCACTATCTGTCGCCCACGCCGTCGATGATGATCGCTCAGTTGATGCCGGATCTGGCGAACGCGGGCCTCAAGACAGGGTATGTCATCCCCCGCCACAGCACGATCCGCAGCAGGCTGCTCGACGGGGAACAGACCGCATGTGAATTCCGCACGGCCCATGAAATTACCATGTGGCCGATCGAGATTTCGGAAGCGGAGTATATCGAGAGCCGCGGCGGTTTGATTGCAGCGGGTGTGGGCAGCAATACCTCTGCACGCGCAGGCATCAGGTTGCGGCTCAAGCGTGTGGACGGTGATCCGATTTCCGAGCTGAGCATGGACAATCTGACACTTTATCTTGAGCGTCAGTCAGGCCGCAGCTGGCAATTGCATGAACTGATTTCAACACAAACCGTCGGCCTTGCAGGTCGGTCCGCCGACCGGCGGGCAGATTGGACCCTTGAGCTTCCCGACGGGGCAATGAATCAGGTCGGGCTAAGTGCTGAAGAAGCATTGCTGCCCACACCACGCCGTTCGTTTGACGGCTACCGGTTGTTGCAGGAATACTTTGCAATGCCCGAACGGTTTTTGTTTGTGAACATGTCCGGCCTTCAGCCCGCACTGAAAAAAGCAGTGGGCGACGAGGTGGACATCTATATCCTGCTCGACGATGGCAATCGCGATCTGGCCCCTGCCGTGACACCAGCAGCCTTCGGATTGAATGTGGTGCCCGCTGTTAACCTTTTCCGCAAGCGCTGTGACCGTGTCCACGTTAACGGGCGCGATATCGAACAGCACGTGGTGCCAAACCGGACCGCAGGTCTGGATTTTGAGATTTACAGCATCGAAAGCGTCACAGGGATCAGCGGCGACGGAAGCGAGGATGTGAGCTTTCGCCCGTTCTACTCCGCGACCGATTTCACCGCTGCCGGTGATGTGCATACCGCCTACTTCACGCAAAGCCGCAAGATGCGCCAGCGGAGTGAAAAGGAACGGCTGCGCGGGGTTCGCACCTCTTATCTGGGGTCGGAAGTGTACCTGCAAATGGTCGACCGGACGCAAGCGCCCTATTCCTCAAAACTCGACCAATTGGCTGTCACAGCGCTATGCACCAACCGCGATCTGCCGATGCTTTTGTCGGTGGGTGACGATAATGTCTTTCATCTGCCCGATGGCGGTCCGGTCAAGACGGTGCGCACACCCATATCGCCGACACGCCCGCATCCCACGCTGGCGCAAGGCGACACAGCATGGCGTTTGATCAGCCATCTGTCGCTGAACTATCTGTCGATTGCGGATTCAGAGGACGGCAGCTCCGCAGAAGCGCTTCGTGAATTGATCGGTATTTACGCGCCGCTAGGCAACCGCGTGACGGAAAAGCAGCTTGAAGGGATCACGAACGTCTCTAGCCGGCCGATTGTGCGCCGGATGAGCGATGAAGTGATGTCGACCGCGATACGCGGGCTCGAGATCACCATAGAATTTGACGAAAGTTTTTTTGAAGGCACCAGCGTCTATGTGCTGGGTGCCGTGATGGAGCGGTTTTTCCGCAAATATGCCACCATCAATAGTTTTACTGAAACCGTTCTTAAGACAGAACGACGGGGAGAAATCGCCAGATGGCGACCGAAAAACGGGCTGGGCCAGATACTTTAAGCCATCTCGCAAAATTGATGGAAGAACCTGAAAAACATCACATTTTTCAGGCGATGCGTGTCATTGATGCGGCCTATCCCGATGCGCCCCGACTGGGTGACAGCCGCCGCCCCCGTGAAGACCGTGTGCGTCTGGGCCAAGAGGCAGAGCTTGCGTTTCCACCCTCCACCATCAGCGGCTTCAAGCCGGGCACTGACGGCGCGCCGGGCAAATTGACCAACCGGTTTTTCGGATTGTTCGGGCCGCAAGGACCCTTGCCCCTGCATCTGACCGAATTTGCCCGCAACCGCCAGCGCAACCACCGCGACCACACGTTTGTTGCCTTTGCCAACATGCTGACCCACCGCATGATGAGCCTGTTCTACCGTGCGTGGCGCAGTGGCCAGCCAGCAGCAAGTTTCGATCGCGAGGACGATCCGTTCCAAAAACGTGTGGCGGCGCTGGCCGGTTACCGTGACGAGGGATTGCAAAGCCGTGATGCCCTGCCCGATTTGTCGCGGCGCCATTTCGCGGCACATTTATCGCAAGGCTCCAAACATCCGGACGGATTGATCGCGTTTATATCTTCATTCTTCGGCGTGCAGGTCGAGCTTGAGCAATTTGTCGGCTGTTGGTTGCAGCTGGAGCCTGACGACTGTTGGGAACTTGGCGGTATGACCGGATTGGGCCAGACGACCAGCGTCGGCGTCAAGGTCTGGAGCCGCTCCATGAAATTCCGTCTGCGCGTCGGCCCTTTGACGCGCGATGCTTACGAACGTTTCTTGCCTGGCGGCGAAAGTTTCGCCCGACTGGAGGCTGTGGTGCGCAGCTATGTCGGTGACAGTCTGGACTGGGACGTACAGCTGATCCTCAAGGGGGACGAGGTGCCGCGCGCCGTTCTGGGCGGCAGCACGCGACTGGGACAGACTTCTTGGGTTGAAAAGAAACGCACCGATGACACACCGCGCCCGGATGCGGGGGATCTTTTCCTCGCACCGAGCAACAATTTGAGCACGCCCGCATGAATTTGAAGAAGGGAACACCATTATGACCGAGATCAGCAGAGTCGCCCTGTTTGGAAAACTGAACAGTATTGGCTACAAGGCCGTCGAAGGTGCCACCGTCTTCTGTAAAATGCGCGGCAACCCTTACGTCGAGGTCGTGCATTGGCTGCACCAGATCCTGAACGGGCAGGACAGCGACATTCACCGGATCATTGACCACTATGACCTGGATGTAGGCAAGATCGCCACCGAAATGACGCGCAATCTGGACGGGCTGCCGCGCGGTGCCTCTGCTATCTCTGATTTGTCGGATCATCTGATGGATGCGATGGAGCGCGGCTGGGTTTACGGCTCGTTGCTGTTCAGTTCAAGCAATGTGCGCACGGGCCATCTGTTGCTGGGTATGCTCAAGACGCCCGCGCTCAAGAACATTCTGGCGTCGATTTCACCCGAGCTGGCGAGCATAAAGCCCGATGATCTGGCCGAAAACTTTAACGACGCGACAGATGGATCACCTGAAGAGCAAATGGGCGCGCAGGACGGATCGCATACGGGCGGTGGCGCAGAACCGGGCGAAGCGTCAGGTGCGATGTCGCCTGCCCAGATGGGCAAAGGCGAAGCGCTTGAGCAGTTCTGCACCGATTTAACCGAACAGGCGCGTAACGGAGAGATCGATCCGATCGTGGGTCGTGACGAGGAAATCCGCCAGATCGTCGATGTACTGATGCGGCGCCGCCAGAATAACCCGATCCTGACGGGTGAGGCGGGTGTGGGCAAGACCGCCGTTGTGGAAGGCTTTGCCCTGCGTATCGCACGGGGCGATGTGCCACCTGCGTTGCACGATGTGCGTCTGCTGGTGCTGGATGTGGGTCTGCTACAGGCCGGTGCGTCGATGAAAGGCGAGTTCGAGAACCGTTTGCGTTCCGTCATTGATGAAGTGCAGGCAAGCCCGACGCCGATCATCATGTTCGTCGATGAAACCCATACGCTGGTCGGCGCCGGTGGTGCCGCAGGCACGGGCGATGCAGCAAATCTTTTGAAACCTGCTTTGGCGCGCGGCACGCTGCGCACAATCGGTGCGACGACTTGGGCCGAGTACAAGAAATACATCGAAAAAGACCCCGCACTGACGCGTCGTTTTCAGGTGGTACAGGTGGATGAACCGAGCGTGCCCAAGGCGATCATGATGATGCGCGGCATCGCGTCGATGCTTGAGAAGCACCACAAGGTGCAGGTGCTGGATGAGGGCATCGAGGCAGCAGTTGCCCTGTCGGCCCGCTATATTCCAGCCCGGCAATTGCCGGACAAATCGGTGAGCGTTCTGGACACCGCCTGCGCCCGCGTTGCTGTGAGCCAGCATGCCGTGCCTGCACAAGTAGATGATGCGCAGCGCAAGATTGAATCTTTGGAAACCGAGCTTGAGATTATCGGGCGCGACGAAACCGCGGGGTTCGATGTTGATGAACGCCGCGCGAAAGTCGAAGCGGAAAAGGCAGAAGTCACCGAGCGTCTGGAAGGTCTGCAGGCCCGCTGGGACGCCGAAAAAGAGATCGTTGCCGAAATTCTAGACCTGCGCGCGCAGCTTCGGGCAGGGGGCGCACCGGTTGAAGAAGGATCGGAACTGGCACCCGAAGGGGGCGAGGATGCACTTGACGATGCAGCCCGCGCAGAGGTGATGGAAAAACTGAAAGCAGCCAATGCCAAGCTGCATGACGCGCAGGGCGAAAGCCCGCTGATCTTGCCGATTGTCGATGAGCAGGCGGTGGCGTCCGTGGTTGGCGACTGGACGGGCATTCCGGTCGGCCGGATGGTATCCGATGAACTTGCGACCGTGCTTAGCCTTGAGGAACATCTGGGCAAACGTGTCATCGGTCAGGATCACGCGATGGCGATGATCGCCAAGCGTATTCAGACCAGCCGTGCGGGCCTTGATAATCCTAACAAACCCATCGGTGTCTTCATGCTCGCCGGTACGTCTGGCGTGGGTAAAACAGAAACCGCCCTTGCGCTGGCCGAAGTTCTTTATGGCGGTGAGCAGAACGTGATCACCATCAACATGTCCGAATATCAGGAAGCGCATAGCGTCAGCTCCCTGAAAGGGGCGCCTCCGGGCTATGTGGGTTATGGCGAAGGTGGTGTTCTGACCGAAGCGGTGCGGCGCAAACCCTATTCCGTTGTCTTGCTGGACGAGGTCGAAAAAGCGCACCCCGATGTGCACGAGATTTTCTTTCAGGTGTTTGACAAAGGCGTCATGGAAGACGGCGAAGGGCGCACAATCGACTTCAAGAACACGCTCATTCTGCTGACCTCCAACGCGGGGTCCGATCTTATTATGGATTTGTGCAGCGACCCTGATCTGCTGCCCGAACCCGAAGGTATCGCAAAAGCCTTGCGCGAGCCATTGCTGAAAATCTTCCCCGCCGCCTTGTTGGGTCGTCTGGTGACGATCCCCTATTATCCGCTCAGCCCGCACATGATTGCAGAGATTACAAAACTGCAACTGGGCCGGATCAAGAAACGCGTCGAAAGCACCCATGACGTGCCGTTCGAATATTCCGATGCCGTGGTCGATCTGATCGTTGATCGCTGTCAGGAACTGGAAAGCGGCGGACGTATGATTGATGCGATTGTAACCAACACCATGCTGCCCGACATTTCGGCCGAATTCCTGCGCCGGATGATGGAAGGCAAGAAGATCGAAAAAGTAGCGATTGATGTAGAGGACAGCACGTTCACCTACGCCTTTGACTGATACCGGGACCCGCACAGGCAACACGCGGGTCATCCGGCCCCCAATCCCAAGGGTGCCCCTTGTCAAAGGTTGAGCGAACGGACGGATCAAAGGAAATGCGGAGACCAAGAACATGGCAGAACTAGACAAAACAAAAATGAGCGCTCAAAGGCGCAAAGTGTATGATCTGGTCGAGGCCACCTGGTTCAAGAACGCCATCATGGGCGTCATCATTTTCAACGCTATCGCTTTGGGTCTCTCCACGTCGGACTATATGACGCACCGCATTGGCGGCTTGCTGTCGTTTCTAGACAATGCTGTCCTGACCATTTTCGTGGGCGAGCTGTTGCTCAAATTTTATGCCTACCGGATGTCATTCTTCCGCTCGGCCTGGAACATTTTTGATCTGGCTGTCGTCGGCTTGGGCCTGCTGCCAAGTCAGGAAGGGCTTTCCGCGCTCAGGGGTTTGCGCGTTATCCGCGCGATGCGTCTGTTGTCGGTTGTCCCGCAAATGCGAAGCGTTGTGCAGGCCTTGCTGGACGCTTTGCCCGGCATGGGTGCGGTGATCGTCATGATCTCGATCGTGTTCTACGTCTTTGGCGTGATGGCCACGCTGATGTATGGCAATTCCTTTGATGAATGGTTCGGTACTCTGGGCCGCTCGCTCTATTCACTGTTCCAGATCATGACGCTGGAAAGCTGGTCCATGGGGATCGTGCGCCCTGTGATGATCGAATACCCGTCAGCCTGGGCGTTCTTTGTCCCCTTCATCGTGGTCACCGCGTTCTCTGTCCTCAACCTGTTCATCGGTCTGTTGGTCAACACCATGCAGGGCGCTGTGGAGGACGACACCGAAGCCGAATTCGAAAACCTGCGCAAGCTGGTGCGGGATGAAACAGACAGCGTCGACAAGAACGTACTGGCGCTGATGCAAGAGGTTCGCGCCTTGCGCGAAGAGCTTCATGCAAGCAGGGACAAGGGAGGAAACTAAGCCGCAATGGCAGAAGAAAAGGGCACAACAAGTTCTGCACTGGACGCCTTGCGGTCGATGGCCCCAAAGGACGAACCGGTCGAGGACAAAACAGCGTCGGCGCTTGATGCGCTGCGTGCTGTTGCTGTGCCTGAGGAAAAACCGGACGACAAAGCCGATGTGCTTAAAACGCTTGGGGCAATCCCCGCTGCTATCGAAGAAGCGCCGGACGATGGCACCGCAACGCTCGACGGTTTGCGTGCGGCCGCGCCAGCGGATGCTTCACAGGACGACCGCTCGTCGCGTACTTTGGACGATCTGCGTCAAGCAGACATTCCAGAAGATGACATCGATGAAAGCACCGACACCTTGGAAGGGTTGCGCAAAAACGCAGTAGAAGACGGGCCGCAACCGGACGAGAGTGCAGACGCATTGGATGCATTGCGCAACACCAAGCTTCCCGAGGTGGAAGCCGAAACAGGCGAGGTGGCGCTCGAAGAACTCAGAGCGGTGGACGTAGAAGAGCTGGAGACACCTGATCCCGCTGAAGCGCTTGACGCACTTCGATCAGCTGAAGTGCCTGAGGAAGCGCAGGGGGATACCACCGTTGAGGCGCTGGACGCCTTGCGCAAAGAACAACACGAAGAAATTGAGGCGCAAACGGATGATGGAGCCTTGGATGCGCTGCGCGATCTGGAGGTGCCCGAAGCCACAGAGGATGCATCTGGCGAGGCACTCGATGCCCTTCGCGCGCAGGAAATTGTAGAAGCCGATCAGGCGGAACCAAGCGCGGCCCTTGATGCCTTGCGGGCAGTGGAAGTAGCCGATGAAGCGCCTGTCGAGGATGCCAGCGCAATCCTTGCAGGTATCGAGGTCACAGAAGAAACAAATGATGCGCCGGACATTGATGCCGCACTTGCGGGCATTGAAGCATTGCCTGACATGGACGAAGCCGGAACCAGCGCAGCAGATGTGCTTTCCGGTATCGAACTGTTGGAACAGGACGCACCCGTAGAAGACGCGGCGACAGTTCTTGCCGAAATCGAGCATGTCGATGAAGTCGAGGACGAGGACGATATCGAAGCAGCACTTGCTGGCATCGAAGCGCCCGATGCGGCCGTTGAAGAAGTGGACGCAGCGGATATCCTTGCCGGTATCGAAGTCGCGGAAGAGCTCACAGCGACCGAAGATGATCTTGATGACATACTCGCCGGCGTAGAAGTCACTGAAGATCCTGCCGAGGAAACCGGTGCCGACGACGTTCTCGCCTCCATTGATATTGTAGCACTTCCCGAGGCGGAGACCGATAATCTGGATGACGTTCTGGGCGGCCTAGAAGTGCAGGGGGAGCCTGAGATCGCAGACGACCCGCTCGACGCGTTGTCAACTTTGGACGCGCCTGAAGAGGAAGCCGCCGCTGATGATCTGGACGACATCCTTGGCGGGTTGGAATCTGCTGATCAGGTTGCTGACGACAGCAGTTCTGATGATGTACTCGCGACACTCGACGCTCCCGTGGCCCAAGTCGAAGACGAGGAAAACCTCGACGCGCTCTTAGATGGACTGGCTGCCCCTGCTGAGCCGGATGCGACCGACGACCCGCTCGACGCGTTGGCAGCGTTGGACGCGCCTGAAGAGGAAGCCGCCGCTGATGATCTGGACGATATCCTTGGTGGTCTGGACACATTGGAACAGAATGTCGAAGACAGCACTTCAGCGGATGTGCTCGCGACCCTAGATGCTCCTCTGCCCGATGCTGCAGAAGCCGAAGATTTGGATGCGTTGCTGGATGATCTGGCCGCACCCGTAGAAACGGAACCGACTGAAGATCCGCTCGACGCGCTTGCCACTTTGGATACGCCGGAAGAAGAGACTGCGGTTGATGATCTCGATGATATTCTTGGCGGGATCGACGCCGTCGACGCGCCACCGACTGCGGATCAAGCGAATGATGCCCTTGCATCGCTGGACCTGTCAGAACCGGAAGCCCCATCTTTTGATCCTCTCGACGACATTCTGGGGGATCTGGACCAACCCGAAAAATCCGAGACAGAGGCGGACGATCTCGATGCGCTGTTAGATGGGCTGGAAACACCTGATCAAACTTCAGCGGCCCCTGACGATCTTGATGAATTACTAGGTGATCTTGAAGAAGTCGGTGTAGCGGAACCCGATGAACCCCCCGCTCTGGAAGAGCCGCCGGAACCTGTTGCCGCCACAGAGCCATCTCAGGCCGAGGCCGGTCAAGATGCCGACGATGAGGGCGAAGATCTGGAAGCGCTGCTTGCCAGTCTCGATGACGACATTACCGCTCCCGATGAAACTCCACCGCCCGATCCGCTGAGCGAACTGGATGATCTTGACGCGCTGTTGGCGGGTATCGAAGAAGAGGTGGTCGAGGACGAAGCACCTGCGGCAGTGGCTCAGGACGAAGGGGAAGACGACGTGCCCGATGATGTGATTGATGCCCTGCTGGCCGATCTAGAAGAAGAGATCGCAGAAGGCGTGCATGATGCTCCTGATCCTTCTGATACCGCATCAGAAAAGGGTGCTGCCGGTGAAACGGACACTGTTGGAATTGAACCGGCTTTCGCATTCGGGACCATGAGCGGCGCACGCCCAGAGGCACAAAGGCTCAACCGCAAGCGGTTCAGACTGGCGATTATGGGAGATTTTACCGGTCGCGCCGCCAAGGGTACACTTGAAGTCGGGGATGCATTGGCCAACCGCAGGGCGATCCTGCTGGACCCCGACACAGTAGAAGACGTGATCGAAGGATTTGCGACCACGCTTGTCTTGCCCATCGGAAAAGACGGCGCGGGGGTAGAGGTCAAGCTGGAGAACCTCGACGATCTGCATCCAGACGAGCTTTTTGAAAAGGTCGAGATATTCTCGGCGCTGAAAGACCTGAAAACCCAGCTTAGCCATGGTGGAACCGCGGAGGCAGCAGCGAAGTCCTTGAAAGAGTGGGGTGCAGCGCATGGGCGGCCGGTGGCACCAGCATCTAGAACATCGGGCGGCAACACTGTGCGCGCTAACCTCAAGCTGACCGATTTTCAGAAGCTGATCGGCGACACACGTCAGACCCTCGCGCAACCCTCGCCCGTTGATGACCTGCTCGCGCGGATCGTCGGCCCGCACATCCGCAAACTGCCTGATCCGGATGCCGCCGCGATGACGCAGGCGGTGGATGATGCGATATCGGGTGCGATGCGGCTTATTCTGCATCATCCAGAGTTCCAGTCCGTCGAAGCGCAATGGCGTGCGATTGATCTGATTTCGCGCCGGATCGAAGTGGACGACACACTCGAAGTGATGCTTTACGATATTTCCGCCGAGGAAATCGCGGCTGATCTTACCCAATCGGATGACCTGTCCGAAAGCGGCTTTGCACGGCTGCTGACCGAAGGTCCGATGGACGAAGAGACCGGGCGCGGCGGCTATTCCGCGATGATCGGGATGTACACCTTTGAAGAAACACCCCCACATGCGCAGCTTCTGGGCCGGATTGCGCGGGTGGCATCGCATGTGGATGCACCGTTTTTCGCCGCGATAACGCCTGAGTTTCTGGGTACCGCAAAGAAGGACCGGCATCCGCTGGTGGCCGCAGAATGGGACACACTGCGCGCCATGCCTGAGGCGGGGCATCTTGCCCTTGCGACACCCCGTTTCCTGATGCGCAGGCCGTACGGTGCCAAGACCGAGCCGATTTATGAATTCGAATTTGAGGAATTCACCCAATCCGCGGGTCTTTCGGGTATGTTGTGGGCGAACCCTGTTGTGCTTGTCGCAGTCCTGCTGGCGCGATCTTTCAAAGAGAATGGCGCGTCGATGGGGTTGGGCGAGATCATGTCGCTTGGCGATATGCCCTATCATTTTGTGCTGGACAGATACGGCGATCAGGTGGCGCTGCCATGCACAGAACGCAATCTCACGCTCGACAAGGTCGAGACGGTTCTTGGACGGGGGTATCTGCCAATCATCTCTGTCAAAGGACGGGATGAGGTACGGCTGGGGTCGTTCCAGTCATTGGCAGGGGGCGATGTGCTGGGTCCCTGGTCAGGCGTTGCACCGCCGCCACCGTCACCAGCCAAACCACCCAAACCTGCGGCAGACGCAGGGGCCACGCCCGAGGCCACAATGGAAGATCTGGACGACCTGCTTTCAGGTTTTGATCTGGATAGCGAAGACGAAGACGATAGTGGAAGTGAAGAAGACATGGATGCCGAACTGGCAGCGCTGCTGGCCGACCTATGACACAGGGAAATTACGCCCTGATGCGGCCGCGCATTTTTAGAGGAACTTTTGATGACAGTTAGTAAGCCAAGAGAAGAGGCCTCGACATGGATGTCGGGGACATACACAACGGACAAACTTCGGCTCAAGCAGGCCGTGGTAAAAGAAAAGCTGAGCACCATCACGGAAACCACGCTGGAGTTTCTTGCCCGCAAAACAGAGGTGAAGCTCAAGGACTTCGTGGGCAAGATCATGACCGTTCACGTACATCTTGAAGACGGAGATAGCGATAAAGAGCGGCTGTTTACCGGCACCTGTATCTCTGTTGAGGCGATGGGGATGCGCGGCGGTGATGACCACTTTGTCGCGCAAATCAGGCCGTGGTTCTGGATGTTGACGCTGGCGCGCAACACGCGCGTTTTCCAGAACAAGAACGTGAAACAGATCATCGAAGAAGTGTTGGGCGATCACGGGTTTTCGGACTTCGAGATCAAGACCACCGAAACGTACGACGAGCGTGAATACTGCGTTCAGTACCGCGAGACGGATTTCGATTTTCTGTCGCGGCTGATGGAAGAAGAGGGCCTGTATTATTATTTCGACCACCGTGACGCACTGGAAAAATATGAAAAGCTGGTGATTTGTGACGGCCTAACCGCGCACGAAGCAGTTGAAGGCGACAGCAATCTAACCTTCAAGCCGCGCGACGGGGGCGATTCAAAAAGTGGTCAGACGATC
Organism: Sulfitobacter noctilucicola; assembly: GCF_000622385.1. NCBI lineage: Bacteria > Pseudomonadati > Pseudomonadota > Alphaproteobacteria > Rhodobacterales > Roseobacteraceae > Sulfitobacter > Sulfitobacter noctilucicola. Next base: position 38,118 of record NZ_JASD01000002.1, on the reverse strand, counting down.
TCGGAATGGGCCGCTGCGCAGAATGTCACACGCGGCAAGATCAGTCTGGTCGATTACGATTTTGAGAAGCCGTCCGTGCGCCAGCTTGAAGTCAGCGAGATGAAGAAGGGCGATCACACACACACGCAATACGAATATTACGATCTGCCTGGCCATTACCGTGGCGATAAAGATCTGGGTCAGAAACGCGCGCGGATGCGCAACGAGGCAGATGCGATCAAACATAGTGTCTGCCGTGGGGCAGGCGACGTGCGCATCTTTGGCACAGGCTTCCGCTTCAGTCTTGTCGATCACCCCGAAGAGCTGAACAACAAGGATTATCTGATTACTGAGTGCGTCCACTTTATCCGAGATTCAGAAGAAATGGCGGATAACGAAGACACATTCTTTGCGCTGGAGACCAAAGGCGCGGAAATACCGGACGAGATTGTAAACGACTATTCTTTTGCGTTCGGTGCTATTCAGGAAGACCTTCCGTTTCGCGCGCCCTTCGTCACGCCCTGGCCGGAAATTCCCGGTATCCAGATCGGCGAAGTTGTCGGACCGTCGGGTAAGGAAATCCATACTGACGAATACGGTCGGGTCAAAGTACGCTTTCGGTGGGATCGTCACAGCCCCGAAGATGATACCGCATCCTGCTGGATCAGGGTGGTCACCCAATGGTCCGGCACCAACTACGGTCTGCTCTCAATTCCGCGCATCGGGCAGGAGGTCGTCATCCAGTTCGAAGATGGCGATCCTGACAGACCTATTGTCACCGGGATGATGTATAATAAGGATAAAATGCCGCCCTACGTCGATCCGCAGCAGCCAACCCGAACGGGCATCATGACCCGATCATCACCGGACGGGCGGGAAACAGACTACAACGCTTTGGTGATGGAAGACGAAGCGGGCAGCGAATATGTCCATTTTCAGGCGCAGAAAGACTATCAGATGGTCGTCAAGGACAGCGCGCAGATCACGGTGGGCGATGACGGGCTGAACGTGGACCCCGGTGGTCACAATGCAGAAGCGGGCAGTCTGCTCCAAACGGTTAAGCAGAATGTCACGGAAGTGGTACAAGAGGGGGATAAGTCCGAAACCGTCGACAGCGGCAAGCTGGACCTGACGGTTGAGGGAAACATGACGGAAGTTGTGAGGTCGGGCGATATGAGCCTGGACGTACAATCCGGCAAGATCGAGATCGACGCCGCAGGCTCGATCGACATCACCTCCGGTTCGACCATTACCATGGAAGCTGCGCAAAAGATCACGCTCAAGGTCGGTGGTAGCAAAGTCGAGATCACGCAGTCCGGCGTGACCGTCAAAGGGACGGGGACCGCCAAAATGGAGGCTCCCGCAGTGACCGCTCAGGCTTCAGGGTTGTTGACCCTGAAGGGCAACCTGACCAAGATCAACTAAGGCGGTATGATGGGAAATCGATTCACAGATATGGTCAAGGTGCCGAAGGAGCCGGTGGCAAAGCTTTTGTCACTTGCCAACACGCGCCTGGAAACACCTGTAACGGCCCCTGTCGCTGCCATGGCGGATGAGGTGCTTGACGAACTCGACAGCAAGGGGGCACTGATCGATGTGCTTCGTGTGTTGTCGATTGTGCTGCCTGCACGCGAACGGGTCTGGTGGGCCTGTCTTGCCGCGCGCGATTATATTGGCCCCAAGACAGAACAGGACCCCAAATCACTCGTGGCGTCAGAGGACTGGGTGTTCAAGCCAACGCCGGAAAACCGCGAACGGGCCCGCGTCTCGATGGATGATGCATATATCGACGATGATACCGTGAACATTGCGATGGCGGTTCTCTATTCGGACGGCACGCTTGGCCCCGCCGATCTGGCAGAATTCCCGGCGCCTGCCGGTGCCGCGGAAACATGTGCTTTTGCAATGAATCTCGTGGCGCTAGACAAAAATTCTGATAAGTTTGAAGAGTATGGACAAATGCTCATTGACCGGGCCGTGGACATTGGACGCGGCGGCAGTGGCAAGATGGGGAACAAGCAAGACGTGAAGGAGGCGACGCCATGACATTTCCTGCCGCCCGCGTCAGCGACATGCACGGCTGTCTGGTTCCCGCACCTCCGCCTGCGACACCTGTGCCACCGCCAGGCGCGCCTGCGCCCATTTTGCCACCCTGCGCTGCCACTGTTCTTATCGGCAATCTGCCTGCCGCGCGCATGGGTGATCTGGCCACCGCGGCACCGCCACATCCTATCGTCAAAGGGTCTGCCACGGTTTTGATTATGAACATGCCAGCGGCAAGGCTGATGGATAATTGCGCCTGCGGTGGATTTATTCTGCCGCCCTGCTGCCCAACCGTGCTGATTGGAGGCTAGCGGCGGTTATGGCGGTCAAGCTGTCTTTTCAGTCATCGGGTACGATGCCGGGCGATGTAGGCCCAATGCAGATGCCGTCTGGCGGTTCGCTCAGTATCGGGCGTGGTCCGGCGAATGACATTGTGTTGCCCGATCCCGACCGCCAGCTTTCAAAAAGCCATTGTGTGGTCGAAGATCACAACGGCAACGTGGTCGTGATCGATTTCTCCACCAACGGCACATACCTCAATTATGCCAAGGCGCCGCTTGGGCGCACGCCTACGCCGCTGAACAGCGGGGACATCCTGTCGGTCGGTCCTTATGAATTGATGGTGGAAATTGCTTCCGCTCTTCCACCCCCGATCCCCGATCCGATGGGCCACGACCAGGTCTCTCACGGCGTTGCGGACAACGCCCCCGATCCACTTGCCTTGCTGGATGATGCCGCACCAGGCGGTGATTTTCTGGACGGCTTGCTTGGTTCTCCCGAAGGGCCGAAAGGTCCCGGTCAGATCAAGACCGTCGATCCCATCGACGATCTTTTGCCGCCTTTGGGCGAAGAGGAAGACCCTTTCTTCCACAAGGCTGAAGACGCGGCGAACGAGGATCTCGGTGCCAGCCAGTCGATGCATAACACCTCTGCCAGTGATAGTTTCCGCCCGGCGCAAACCGGCGGTGGTGGTGCAATTATTCCCGATGACTGGGACGATGATTTCCTGTCGCCTTCCAAACCTGAGCCGGCACCCGCGCCGCCGCCTGCACCGGCACCGGACCCTGTAGCGCAAGAGGCACCACCGGAACCGGCAGCCCCTGAACAACCACCAGCGGCACCGCTACCTGCTCCCGCCGGGCCTGTTGCAGAAACCGCCCCCGAACCTGAGCCACAAAAGACCGAACCGGTGGCGGCAAAAGAACCCGCGACTGTACCGCCTTCTGCCGAGGCACGCGTGGTCGTAACCGGCGATCAAGCGGCCGCTCACGCATTCCTTGATGCGCTGGATGTGGACGAATTGAAAATCGACGACGACGATCTGCACACCACCATGGCGCGGATGGGCCGGGTGATGCGCACCATGATTACCGGTTTGCGCGAAATCCTGATGACCCGCACGTCGATCAAATCGGAATTCCGCATTGAACAGACTATGATCAGCGCGGGCGGGAACAATCCGCTCAAGTTTTCCATCAGTGCAGAGCAGGCCATCGAAGCCTTGGTGAAACCGAAGTCCCGTGGTTATCTGGGATCGGAAACCGCGACGGAACAAGCGTTGAATGATATCAAGGCGCATGAAGTCGCGATGGTCACAGGAATGGAAGCAGCGCTGAAAGGCATTCTTGCCAAGCTCGACCCGGAAGTTCTGGGTGCACAGATTGAAAGTGGCGGCGGCATTGGCGGCCTGCTGAAAGGTAAGAAGGCCCGTTATTGGGAAGTTTACGAAAAAATGTATGGCCAGATATCCGATCAGGCCGAAAACGATTTTCACGAGTTGTTCAGCCGCGAATTTGCACGCGCCTACAAAGAGCAACTCGACAAATTAAAATAATCTCAGGCTCCGTGCGGAGCAACTGAGGCGATACAGGGAGAATTACGTGTCCTGGGACAGTAAAGTGCTTTGGACGGAGGGGTTGTTTATTCAACCGCACCATTTCCAACAGGCGGACCGCTATAGCGAAGCAATGGTTGCCGGATTGGCGCGCCGTGTCAGACCCTATGCATGGGGTCTTAACGCGCTTGAGATCGACGAAGAAGTTTTGAAGGTCGGGCAATTTGCGCTTAAGGGCTGCGCGGGTCTGACCCATGACGGCATGGTGTTTCGCGTGCCGCAAACCGATGACCACCCGCCAGCACTTGAGGTGCCGGAAACCGTCAAGGATTGCGTTGTCTATCTGACCGTTCCGCAACGCCGCCAGGGTGCCGTTGAGGTGGACATGACAGGCGCGGAGCAATCTGTCAGCCGTTTGCGCCCGTCCGAGCTTGAGATCACTGACACCATGGGGCGGGATCAAAAGCCGGTCACTATCGGAGTCGGCAAGATGCGTTTGCGTTTTGCGCTGGCTGTGGATGACCTTGCCGACATGCTGGCAATCCCGATTGCGCGGATCATCGAGGTTCGACCTGACAAGGAAATCATCCTCGACCGCAGCTTTATTCCTGCCTGTATTGATGTGCGTGCCGCCGCCCCGCTGGAAGGGTTCATCCGCGAAGTTGAGGGATTGCTGTCTCACCGTATGACCGCGCTTGCCGGTCGCCTGTCCGAAGGTGGCGCGGCAAAGGCCGTGGCGGAAGTTTCCGATTTTCTGCTGCTGACGGTCATCAACCGGTCCATCCCCCTTTTCCGGCATCTTAGCACTGTCGAAAACCTGCATCCCGAAGACGCGTATCGCCACTGCATCGCGCTGGCCGGCGAGCTTTCGGTCTTTATGACAACCAACAAGGAACCGCCGGACTTTCCGTCATATAAACACGATAATCTCTCGGTCACATTCGCGCCGGTCATCCGCACGTTGCGGCAATATCTCAGCTCTGTTCTTGAACAGACTGCGATCTCTGTCCCGCTTGAAGCACGCAAATATGGCGTCAGTGTTGGGGTCATCACCGACCGCAAACTGATCAGCACCGCCGGTTTCGTTCTGGCGGTTCAGGCGGACATCCCCGCCGAAGATGTGCGCCGCCATTTCGCAGGGCAGGCCAAGATCGGACCGGTCGAGGAAATTCGTCAGCTGGTAAACTCGGCCTTGCCGGGGATCACTTTGCGGCCAATGCCTGTTGCGCCGCGCCAGATTCCCTATCATGCTGGGGTGGTATATTTTGAACTTGCGTCCGACAGCCCGTATTGGGGCAAAATGACAACGTCTGGGGGCATCGCGGTACATGTATCAGGGCAATATCCCGGTTTGAACATGGAGCTTTGGGCGATCCGCAACAGCTAAATCGAAGAAGAGGCGCAGGCCATGTCAGACGACAACCCGTTTGCAGAACCCGATGATACGGACAAGACGGTCATCCGCCCCAATCCGGGAGGACGACGCACGCCCGCGACCCCTGCAGCACCGCCGGCTGAACCGATGGCCGCCCCTCCTGCCGCCGCCGCAGATACAATGGGTATCCCTGCTGCTGCCAGCGCACCCCAAGCCGCCAAGCGTGACGGCCCGCAAGAAGTAGAAATGGTTTTGACGGGCATGAACCAGCTGACCGCTTGTGCGGCACCGCTGTTTTCACTGATCAGCCGTATCCGCAACCGCGCGCAACATATGGATCCGGACAAGCTGCGCAGCTCGGTCGTTGCCGAAGTACGCGCCTTTGAAAACCGAGCTTTGCAGGCGGGCATACCGGCGCAAACTGTGAAAATTGCCCGCTATGCGCTTTGCGCGACGCTTGATGACGTGGTCCTGAATACACCTTGGGGCGGGCAATCAAGCTGGGGACTGCAATCAATGGTCGGTACGTTCCACCGCGAAACGGTGGGCGGCGACCGCTTTTATGATCTGCTCGCGCGGCTTGAAAAAGAGCCTGCAAACAATCTCGATGTGCTCGAATTTATCTACATGTGTCTGTCACTCGGATTCGAGGGGCGTCTGCGGATCGAACAGGGCGGGCCGGACAAACACCTGCAAATCCGCCAGGGCCTTGCCCGCATCATCCGCGGCCAGCGTGGCGATGTGGAACGCGATCTGTCGCCCCATTGGGAGGGTGAAGACAAACCTTACCGTGCGCTTTCCGCCTGGCGTCTGGTCTGGATTGCGTTAGGAACGACCGCTGCCCTGCTGGCGCTTCAGTTCACCGGCCTCTCTTATTTATTGAGCAATCAAACAGAACGATTGATCGGCCAACTGTCTGTGATCGACAGTGGCCCCGTCGCCGCTCTACAGCGTCGCGCACCGCCACCACCGCCAACACCACCCGATGAGGTGCGTCTGCAGAAGGTGGTGACATTCCTGCAAAAAGAGATCGACGAAGGCATCGTTAACGTCTTTCAAAAGGGCAATACGTTGGTCATCCGCATCGCGGGGTCCAATATGTTCGGTTCCGGCTCTGACAAGCTGACGGACAGCTTTGCCGAACCGATTGCACGCGTTGCCAATGCCCTGAACGACGAGCCGGGTCCGGTCATCATCACAGGCCATTCTGACAACATTCCGATCAAGTCGTCGCGCTTCCCGTCCAATATGCATCTTAGTCTTGCGCGTGCGAAATCGGTTATGGCGTCAATGGCAAATACGATCAAAGACCCCTCGCGCCTCACGGCAGAGGGGCGGGCAGAAAAAGAACCGATTGCGGACAACAGCACACGTGAAGGCCGCGCTGAAAACCGTCGCATCGAAGTATTGCTTGTGCAGGAGGCCAGCTGATGTTCCTACGACGGATCTTACGTCTGATCTTCAAATCGATCTATTCGATCCTGTTGATGGTGGTGATCGCACTGTCGCTTTGCGTCTGGTATCTCGCCCCGTTTATCGCCACCGAAACATGGGCACCCTTCGACAGCATCATGTCGCGTGCGATCTTTATCGGCGGTTTGTGGTTCTTCTTCCTCGGCTTGATGCTGTTTATCTTCCTGCGCCGCCGCCGCCGCGACAAGGCGATGACAGAGGAGATCGCCGAACAGATCGACGATTCCGAGGATGATGTCACCTCGGTGGAGCTGGGAGAGTTGCGCGACAAGCTAAAGACTGCGATGGCCGAATTGCGCAAATCCAAGAACGGGCGCAAACATCTGAACGAACTGCCGTGGTATGTAATGATCGGTCCTCCGGGTGCTGGCAAAACCACTGCGATTGTGAATTCCGGTCTGCAATTTCCACTGGCCGAAAGCATGGGCAAAGGCGCGATTGGTGGCGTGGGCGGGACACGCAACTGCGACTGGTGGTTTACCAATGAAGCGGTTTTGATCGACACTGCTGGCCGTTACACAACCCAGGAAAGCGACGCCGAAACCGACAACGCGGGCTGGCTCGGCTTTCTGGGCCTGCTCAAGAAGTACAGGAAACGCCAGCCGATCAACGGGGCAATGATTGCGATCTCGCTAAGCGATCTGTTGATGCAGGACGAAATTACCCAAGCCAGTCACGCGGTCGCCGTGCGCCGCCGTTTGAACGAACTGCGCGAAAAACTCGGAGTCCGTTTCCCCGTTTATGTGCTATTTACCAAGGCCGATCTGATCGCGGGCTTTAGTGAATTCTATGACAATCTGGGCAAGGAAGACCGTGAACAGGTCTGGGGTTTCACCTTGCCGCTGGACAATAACAAGGGCGAAACATCCCCCGTTGCCGCGTTTGATTCCGAATTTGCGCTGCTACTGGGACAGCTCAACGCGCAGTCGCTTGAGCGCATGCAAACCGAAATTGATCCCCAACGCCGCTCGCTCATCGCCGGATTTCCGTCACAAGTCGCAGCCATGCGGTCTGTCGCGCGCAACTTTCTGCAAGAGGTTTTTCAGGACAACCGTTATGAAAAACGCCACATGCTGCGCGGAATCTATTTCACGTCCGGTACGCAGGAAGGCACGCCAATTGACCGCCTGATGTTGGGCATGGCGCGCACCTTTGGCATTGGCCGTCAGGCCATTGGTACGGGTCAGGGGCAGGGCCGGTCCTACTTCCTGACACGTCTGTTTGAAGCTGTGATGTTCCCCGAAGCAGGTCTGGTCTCTGCGGATGACAAGGTAGAACGCCGCTACCGCTGGACCAAGCGCGCCGCCATTGCCGCCACCGTTGTTATTGCCTTGGTGACCGGTGCTTTGTTTACCCGCAGCTATCTGGGCAACGAAGAACTGATTGAGCAAGCCTCGACCTACGTGGACAGCTATCAACAACTCAGCGCCCCACTGCCCGCCAGCCCCATCGGGGATACCGATTTGCCGCCGGTTGTGGATGCCCTGAATGTCCTGCGCGACATGCCCACCAATCCCGCCCTTGGTGACCCGCGCCCCGAACGCCGCCTGACCTACGGGCTGTACCAAGGTGAGGTGATCGGCACGCAGGCCGCCCAAACTTACCGTGCGGCGCTAAACCAGCGTCTTTTGCCACGTCTGCTGCTGCGGCTCGAAGAGCAGATTACCGGCAACGTGAATAACCCCGATCTGCTTTATGAAGCGTTGAAAATCTATCTGATGCTGGGCCTCGAAGGGCCCATGAACACCGAACTCATTCGCGAGTGGATGGATATCGACTGGTCAATTACCTATGCTGGCCCCAACCGCGCTGCTTTGCGCGATGATCTGGCATTCCACCTTGATGCGTTGCTGTCGCAGCCGATGGAAAAAATCGCGTTGAATGGACCGCTTGTGGAACAGGTGCAGGGTGTATTGTCCGAAATGCCATTGGCGCAGCGGGTCTATAACGGCATCATCAACAGCGCCTCTGCGACTTCACTGCCAAAATGGCGGATCACGGATGTCGGCGGCCCTGCTGTGAAACGTGTTTTGGTGCGTTCATCCGGGAAGGCGCTGAACGATGGTATCGAAGGTATCTTTACCTATGCGGGTTTCAACGATGTGTTCCTTGGCGAAGCATTGGGCGTGGCAAAGCGCATCCAAAGCGAAAGCTGGGTACTCGGCCCGCGTGGCATCGCGGAACAATCCGATGCGGCGCTGACCGCGCTCAGCCGCGATGTGCTCGATCTCTATTACAACGATTACATCGCCCGCTATGACGCCCTGCTTGGCGACATTGACGTAACACCGCTGGAATCTCTTTCCCATGCGGTTGAGGTCACAAATGTTCTATCCGGCCCAACCTCGCCAATTGTGAACATCCTCACGGAAATCTCCCGAGAGACGAGGCTGACCGAAGAGCGAAATGCCCTTGGCCTCGATTCAAACGAGCTGAACGAGGGTTTAGGGCAGATTGCGCGCATCGAAGCGCAGTCGTCATTGAGCATTCAGGGCGAAATCCTGCTGCAAGCGCTCCAGAACTCTGCAGGCGCGCAAGCTGACGGGTCGCCGCCAAAGGCCCCCGGTGCCTATGTCGAGGAACGGTTCTCATGGCTTCATGAACTGGTGGCACGTCCAGAAGGGCAGGACAGCCAGCTTGATCTGCTCATCCTGACACTGCAGGAAGTCTATCAGGAGCTGAACAAGATGTCGTTCAGTGGTGTCGCCGCAACCGCAGCGGAAGGCGGCACTGCGACGCAACGGTTCCAGCAGATGGCCAGCCGCATTCCCGGCCCGCTTGAGCGTTGGGCATCCCAGATCACCAGCAGTTCAACCGGCATTACCGCCGACGGTACGCGGTCTTCGATCAATGCACAGTGGCAGTCAACGGTGCTGCCTTTCTGCACACAAGCGCTTGAAAACCGGTATCCCTTTAACCGTCGCGCACGCGCCGATGTGGCGATGGCGGACTTCCAGAAACTCTTTGCGCCCGGTGGCATGATCGACAGTTTCTTTGGCACCAATCTGGCCAAATTTGTCGATACCGGCACCCGACCGTGGTTGTGGAAAAAGGTGAACGACGTCGATCTGGGCATATCTCCGGCAGTGCTGTTGCAGATGCAATATGCCGCCGAGATCCGCGACGCTTTCTTTGGCGGCGGCACCACACCGTCGGTTGCGTTTCAGATCACACCGGAAGCACTGGATCCCAAGGCAGCCTCTGTGCAATTGACCATTGGGTCACAGAATGTCCTGTTTGAAACCCAACGTCCCAATAATACGCCTGTGGCAATCACTTGGCCCGGCGAGGTGGGTCTGGCCGGTGTCGTGTTCCAGCCCAACCTCAGCAACGGCGAAAGCCAGCTAGCAAAAGACGGGCCTTGGGCATGGTTCCGGCTGCTTGATGCCGCGGAAATCAGACGGACAAATGTATCCGACCGCAAGCGCGTGATCTTTAACGTGTCGGGCCGCATCGCGATCTTCCAGCTTCAATCGGGATCAGTGGTAAACCCCTTCGCCTTGCCCGCGCTCTCCAAATTCAACTGTCCCAAGACGTTCTGATGGAGCAGGGTTTCGGAGCTTTCGGGAAGATGCCCGCCTTGGGTGACTTTTTTCACATCAACGCCCCGTCGGGTTTCATGCGTGTTTGGGACGACTGGTTGCAGGGCGCGATGATGACTGGTGCGCAGGCGGGCGGTGACAGATGGGATGCGCAGTATATGTCTGCGCCGATCTGGCGTTTCACCCTTGCCCCCGGATTGGCAGGAGCGGCCAAAGTGATGGGTGTTCTCATGCCTTCCGTCGACCGGGTAGGGCGACGCTTTCCGCTGTCGTTGATGGCATCCGTGCCTGATGATGCGCCTGCGTCGCTTGACCATCTTACCCATGACGAAACCTTCGACGCCTTGGAAGATGTCGCCCTTGCTGCATTGGAGGACGGGATGGACCGCGATCGGCTTGGCGAATTGCTGGGGCAGATTAACACCGGCGCCAAAAAGGACTGCGCGCCCTTGCGCCGTGCGGGTCAGACAATCGTATTGAACGGCGCGGACGGCAGCAGCCCCGCGCCCGAGCTTGCCGCAGGATTGATCGGGGCAGGGGGCATCAGTGCGCCAAGTTTATGGACCGCCCTGATTGAAGACAAAGGACACACCATGATCTGTGACGGACTTCCCGGCACCCATGAGGCGCGTGCGCTTTTTGATTTGAACGCCCCTTTGTGGATGGATGCGAGGGTGCCTGCATGACCTTGAGAACCCGATACTCCGTCCAGACTCACGTCGGTCACAAGCGTAAGGTAAACGAAGACGCCGTTCTGGCCCTGCCGGAACTCAATGTCTGGCTGGTGTCGGACGGGATGGGCGGTCATGCGGCCGGTGACTATGCCAGCCGCTTGATCGCGGACATGGCCGCCGGAATTCCGCTCAACCTTGAACCCGCCGACCGCATTCAGGCGCTTCGTGACACGCTTCAGGAAGCGCACCGCATTATTCGTGCAGAAGCCATATCGCGCGGCAATGATGTGATCGGTGCCACCGTTGTTGGCCTGTTGCTGGCCGAGGGTCATTTCGCAGCACTTTGGGCTGGTGACAGCAGGCTCTACCGGTTGCGCGATGGCGAGATCGAGATGCTGACGACGGATCATTCAGTTGTTGCGGCATTGGTCGAGGCAGGCCAGATGAGCTGGGACGAGGCGGAACACCACCCTCAATCAAACGCCATCACGCGTGCGGTGGGCGTGGGCGATACGTTGGAGCTTGAGAAACGGCACGGTGAAATCGCGCCGGGCGACAGGTATCTGCTTTGCTCTGACGGGCTTACCAAATATGCGACTTTCGACATGCTGCGCCGTGCCCTGACCACACAACCGATCGAACTGATCTGCGATCACCTGATACAGATTGCATTGGCCGGTGGCGGCGCCGACAATATCACGACAGCGGTTGTCGATATCCTGTAGCGCTGCGGGCTATTCCGACGTTGTCAGAATAGCGGAATCCAAAGTTTCAATCATCTGGTCTGCCGCACGTGCGCTTAGCGCTTCGGTATAGGCGACAGCAGATTCCGTTGTCGGGCGCATTTGTCTAAACAATGGCGCAAAGGAGTGGATCACCAGTATTTTGCTTTTACCCAGAGAACTATCATCAACACTGAAAGCAATACTGCCCTCAGGGCGGTCTTCGTTCAAACCATAGGCCACGCGCAATGCGACCTCACCACTTTGACCATCGCGCAGGGTTTCAACCGAATTGTCTGTGCGCCCGACATTTGGCAGAAGATGAAAGACATTCCCTGACACATCCAGGACCGAAACCGAAATGTATCCGGTTGTCAGACTGTCCGGAATAATCACGTCAATCACCGGGTTCTGGCCAACCTTAAAGTCGCCGGACGTCACATCCTGACCCGAATTTCCGTCTTTGAATTCTACCTGAATATCGCTTGAGGGCGCTTCGGGCAGGTAGTTCTCAACCAGACAGAGTGTCGGATTAAGCAAGGTCGCGTTAATGACAACAAATCGGTCATCGGCAATGTCTTCCAACGCGTCCTGCAAGGTATCGCGCGTTTCTTCGCCAGCCAGTGTGCCGGAAACAAGAACCGGATCATCGGGACCGTATCCCACTGCGCCGGGGTTGTTCACTTGCGTCAGCGGACCACAGTCAGCGTATTGTGCCAGCAGATTGTCCACCTCAGCCGCATCCAGGAAAAGCGAGGTCAGCGCCACATCTATTGTACCGCTCAAACCTCCCGGCCAGTTAGCAGGATACTTTTCGGTCAGGCTGGCCAGAAGGCTGGCGTCAGAGGTGCTGCCAGAGATGCTCGCCGTGTTGCCGGTGACCGAAAGTTGCCAGTCATCCAGCTGTTCAATATCGTCCAGAACAGACAGAACATCCACATTCCATGTCGGTGCGATGTCACCGGATGCCAATGTCAGATCGGCCGTCCCGCCCAGATCATTCATACGCCCGACCAGGGTGTTTTGCATCTCGGGGTCGGGGACAAATCCGCTGGCCGAGGTCGGCAGATTCTCGGAATTGGCGATAACAAGAGAGTAAGGACTGACAGGCGGAAACTCCGGCCCGCCCCCGCCGATAAATCCGCCGAAATATGCACCGGCTCCGGCCCCAATAACGACTACAGCCGCTACAGCAGCAATCAATCCGCCCGATCCGCCACTGCTTTTGGCAGTTTTAGGTTTCGATGGTTTGGCTGCCGCAGGTGGCGTTGGAGGAGGGGGCGCTTCGGCTTTGACTTCAGGTTCAGACTTGACCGGCGGCGCGATGATTGTCGCATCCGACAGCACCTCTTCGGCACCGCCGCTTTCAAGAAATGTCAGCACCTCATCCATCGACTGGAACCGCGCATCCGGATCAGGCGCTGTCATCCGGTCTAGCAGTGATTTCAATGGTTCCGGCACACCGGAGGTATCGAGCGGGTCGTTCTTTTTCTGCACAACCTCCATAGGGTTGGCACCAACATCAGGCGATTTGCCCCTGAAGTTAGCCAGCATCAACGCACCGAGCGAGTAGATGTCGGATCGCGCATCGGTCTTTCCGCTCAGTTGTTCGGGAGCGGCGTAGGCATATTTTCCGGCAAATTCGTTTCCGACAATTGTCTCCGCACCCGGATTGGTGTCCTTGGCGATGCCGAAATCAATGACGACCGCCTGGGCCGGATCACCGTCACGTAGAATGATATTATCGGGGGACAGATCGCGGTGCACGATGCTGCGGTCATGTGCAGCTTTCAACCCTTCGCCCACACGTTTGCACAGCACAAGCAGATCTTCGGCCGGCATCGGCCCTTCCTTGAGCTTTCGGTCGAGGCCGGGACCGTCAATATAATCCATCAACAGATAGACAAGACCGTCCGACGTGCGATGGTTTTCGGAATAGCGCACAATCGCATCATGGCGGATCTCGCGAATTTCCTCTTCGCGGGTCATCAAAACAAGATAGTCGTCATTCCCCGAGAATTCTGCCTTGAGCACCTTGATGGCGACAAGCCTGCCGGAAATTTCGCTGCGCGCACGGTAGACGTCAGACGTGCCACCACGTCCCAGCAACGCCTCTATTCGGTACGTGTTATTTAACACGTCACCTGTTTGAAACGCGTCACTGGGGCGTTGTTCGGTCATGATGTCATTCCAGTCAAAAAGGCCAAGTTGCGCATACCGCGCTTAGCCAAGCGCCTGAAACTCTACCCTGCGGTTCGCATCACTGCGTGGATCACTTGGGTCGAAAGGTGCGCTTTCGCCCAGACCGATTGCTTTCAAACGGTTTTCTTCAATCCCGCAGCTCGACACCATGTGGCGCTTGACCTCTTGGGCCCGCAGTAGGGAAAGGTTTTCGTTATAGGCGGCAGAACCGGAGCTGTCCGTGTGTCCGATAATCTGGAACACAGCCACATCGACCGCTTTCATCGCTTCGCACAGGCTGTTGAGCCGTGGCTTCTGATCTTCGCGCAGTGCTGCGCTGTCAAAATCAAAGCTGATCTTGACGTTTACCTGATCGGCCTTGTCCACCGCAGTATATTCTTCCGCAGCGACAACTTCGGTTTGCGGCTGGGTCTGCGCCGTTTCAGTCGCGGCCTGCCCCGAGGGCACAATCACAAGTCCGCGAGTCTTTTGCTTGTTAAAGGCGTCCTTGATCTCGTCCGCAGTAAGGTCGGATTGCGCCTGCGCGCCATGGCCGACCAATGTCAGCAATGCAGCCGTAGAGGCCGCTGTGAGGATACGCATGAAAAACATATCTCCTCCTTTCGTATAATAGGTTCATCAAATCAACTGAGGTCAAAGTATACGACACAGACAAAGGTCACAACGGTTTTGACGCGCAGGGGTCCTTTCGCCTAAGCTATACCCATTACAACAAGCGATTTTATGAGAGCGGCCCTTAAATGAAACTGATCCCGGCCCTTATTCTGGCCTTTGCCATCATTCTGGCACCGATACTTTGGTTTGTCGTACCGATGGTGATCGGACAACCCGGCCGTGGCACCGGACCGGCAATCGATTCGCAAGCGCGGATCGAAATCGAAATTCTGAACCAGCAGGTCGAGGATATTCGCCTGAGGATGGAAGACATCCGCGAAGGGATGGCCGCCTTGGGTCAGGAAGTGCGCAACCGTCCTGCATTCCAGCCGCAGCGGCCCCAGCTTTTGCAGGCTCCCGAAACTGACGGCTCCGAGATTTTCAGCCAGAACGGGACCAACGATATCATCGACGCCTACGCGCAGGTGGTCCTGATTGCTGATCGCAGGAACGTGAACAAGGGCCTCAAGATCGCAGGCGGGCGGTATCTGACCGAAAAGCTGGGCCTGCCGCGCCAGAACTTGAGCGACAAATGCGAATCCATGACCAACCCTCGGCTGAAATCCAAGCTCAAGACAACGCAGGTTGGTCCGATCCGCGTGACAATGCTGCAGCCTGCGCTGGATTCACTCGCCCGCGTTTTCGAAGCCGTGCGGATCACCGACCCCGATCTTTACGCCCGCATTAACACCGCTGGTGCACTGTGTGTACGTCGCATCAGGGGAACCACCAATCGTGTATCGACCCACAGCTTCGGACTGGCCGTTGATCTCAACATTGACGGCAAACTTGATACGCTCGGAGACGGACGCACACAGCTTGGCCTTACCATCCTTGCGGATTTCTTCAGAACCGAAGGATGGGTATGGGGCGCATCATGGCGGCGCGAGGACAGCATGCATTTCGAAATCAGCCGCAAACAACTGGATGAGTGGCTGGCGCAAGGGAAGCTGTAGGGCCGCAAGCCGCCCAAGTTTAGAATGTGCCGTTGCGCGCGCAATTAGCCCTGTAAGTCAGATTATGTTAAATCTATTCTGCTTGAAGTGATTGGAAACCCGCACCGCAGGTTACTCATCTGTGTCTTTCTTTAGCAGGTCGTATTTGCGCAGCTTTACGTACAAGGACTGGCGTGACAGGCCAAGCATTTCCGCCGCGGCCACGCGGTTGTTTGACGTCAGCTCAACCGCTGTCTCGATGCACATCTTCTCAATCACATCTGTGGTTTTTGCCACGATACCCTTGAGCGTCTGACTGCCGATCAACTCGATAACCGACCGCATGTCGACTTCGGTGATTTGCTGGTTGGACTTGCGCATCATCTCCGCACGACTTGCGTCACGGATCACCAAAGCAAAGACCTGATCAGGCGCGCTATCCAGCAAGGTTGTCGCGATCTCTACCGGTACTTCGACACCATGCTCCCCAATCAATCGCGTTGCATAAAGCCGCATCGAACCGGTGCGGCTGGCATTTTCACGCACCACATTCAGGTCAACAGATCCGCGACCGAGGAAATCGGAAATGGACCGCCCCTTGGCGGCACGACTGTGCACCACATCGGTCAGACGCAGGAATGCGTCATTGGCACTAAGGATGTTCCCTGCCTTATTTACGAAGACGATGCCATCCGCGCCGCGCTCGAACATACTGACAAGATGCTCTTCCAACGCGTCAGACCGCAGCGAAGCGCCCTGTATATCGGAAAGCTGGCACAGCAACATCTGCTCTCCCGTGGCACGGAATATAGTGGGCCTTAGGCTCAGCTCGCGACCCGCTTTGGTTTTGACAACAATTGCAGAACCGTTTTGCGCACTTGCCAGATCAACAAGCACGTCAAGCAATCGACGGCCATTGTTCGGCAACACATAATGGCTGATGTCCTGACCCATTACGTCTGATCGGGTAGCCCCCAAAAAGGACACCGCTGATGCATTGCAATCCGTGATCTCTCCGGTACCCGCAGAAACGAACAATGTCCCTTCACTCGTGGCACCCATAAGCACTCGCAGGCGGGTGTCATACTCGCGCTGTGCTTCATAATCCTTTTCCAATGCAATCTGCGCGGCAACCAATTGTTGCTGCATCTCGGCGACAGGACGCAGATCCTGACCCAGCATCAAGAGCGCACCGTCAGTTCCGATCCGGTGAAAGCTGTAGCGCACCGGAAACCCGTCGCGCTCGGCGGAAAGCACGTGGTTCAGCTCGACAGGGCGAACAACGGCCCCTTCATTGCGCATAAAACCCGCGAGGCGTTCCTTGAACTTTGGAATTGATTCAGTGGCAAGCTGGTCGGTCAGCGGCTGACCTTCCCAACGCGCAAACGCATATTGCAACTTGGAATTCGGATTGCTGAGCACGCCCAGAACGACACCAGTGCCCGAAACGACCAAAGCCAGATCGGCAATTCGCGAAATGATCTCTGATACGATCTCCGGCTCGATCATCGGGATCAGACCGCTGGTCCAGGTCATTTCCCCTTGCGACATCATTGTTCCGGGCTTTCAGTCTTGAGAGGGCTTTCCAGTTTCATGACGCATCCCTTAACAGGGGTACCCGCATCCGCGACGGAACAGAACCCGCCTCGCAAAATTGCAGAACCTCTTGCACGTCCGACGTCACCAGGTCTGCCCCGGTGATCTCGCGTATCGCATCAGTGTGTTCCAAAATTGCCCCGCCAATAAATACCGGCGTTTTCCGGCTTTGTTGGTGCGAGATATCTACCAGAATGCGCAGGAAATCAAGGTGTTCGGGGGAAGAAGCTGACAGCAAAACGCCGGAAAGTTCCTGATTGCGCACATATTGCGCGATATCCGTGGCAGTCAGTTCAATGTCCAGATGGACTGACATGCCACGATGGCGAAGTTGACCCGCAACAATCGTGGCACCCAGCGTATGCTGAACACCGGCGGGAACCCCCACCAAAAAGGCGGGCGGACAGTGGTGTCGTTTTTCGTGCGGGACAGCCCAGTCATTTTCAAGTTTCCACAAAATGCCCTGCAACCGTGCGCTCGCAATCGTGACCGCGGCAAAATCCAAGGTATCATGCAACCATGCCTCACCCAGACGACGGGCAACCACAGGGACATACATCTCGGCTATGATGGCGCTTTCAATCCGCGCGCGCCGCATCTCTTTTATGACGCCATACAGCTGCCCGGGCTCTCGCGCCAACACCGCCTTGTACATCTGGCCCAGATAGCTTTCGAAAGGTTTACGGCTGCGGGGGTCGCAGGGGTGGGCCGGCGCAATCGTCGAAAGGACCTGCAAGGCAACCCGATTGACCTCGTCCGGGCCAGACTTCTGATCTGCGCAGTTACCTGAGGACATAGCAGTCTCCCTGAGCGTTTTTGCACCGGAGTGGCACCGCTATGCAAAAAACTGCACTTATCGTCCGCGAGGTCACCAAAAATGTCAAACTAAATTGACATTCGGGTCGTCGCATTTGCTTAAACCCCTACTATTCATACGCATTAGGCACTCAACGGGAACCGTATACAGATTCCTATTGTGTAAATGAAAGTTGACACATTGCATTCTACCTGCCAGATTTTAGGGAGTTCAGCCAGCCAAGGGGGGAGCCATGGCCACGCACCACACCACGACCCAAGGCGCCAATCCGCTTTACACGCCCGCGCAGAAGATGCGCAGGGATCAGACGATCTGGACCCTCGTGCAAGGCATCTTGGCCCCCCTCCAATTCATCGTTTTTCTGGTCTCGCTTGTTCTGGTTTGCCGCTACCTCTTGAGCGGCGAGGGGTACGCCGCGGCAAGCTGGTCGATCGTGGTAAAAACCGGGTTCCTTTTCCTCATCATGATCACCGGTGCGATCTGGGAAAAAGTCGTCTTCGGTCAATGGCTTTTTGCGGATGCGTTCTTTTGGGAGGACGTCTTCAGCTTTGCCGTCATCGCTCTGCATTCCCTTTATCTCTATGGTTTGTTTATCAGTGGCATGGCCCCGATGACCCTGATGGTGATCGCGCTGGCGGCCTATGCGGCCTATGTGATCAATGCAGGCCAATTTATCTGGAAACTGCGCATGGCGCGCCTTCAATCGGAGGCCGCAGCATGACGGATCAATTCACGCCACCACCCGCCCTTGGATGCCGCACGTCACCAGTCCTCAAACAACGTGGCCAGCGGGAGGTTTTTTGTGGTCTGACCGGCATCATCTGGCTGCACCGAAAAATTCAGGACGCATTCTTTCTCGTTGTCGGCTCGCGCACCTGTGCACACCTTTTACAAAGCGCCGCCGGGGTGATGATCTTTGCCGAACCTCGATTCGGCACAGCGATTCTCGAAGAATCGGACCTTGCCGGCCTTAATGACACCCACGCCGAACTGGATCGCACGGTGAACGAGCTGCTCTCTCGCCGCCCTGACATTCGGCAGCTCTTCCTGGTCGGCTCCTGCCCCTCCGAGGTGATCAAGCTCGACCTGAGCCGCGCCGCCGAGCGCCTGACTCAGCAATTCGCGCCCAAAGTACGGGTCTTGGAATACTCCGGTTCCGGTATTGAAACGACATTCACGCAAGGCGAGGATGCCTGCCTTGCCGCGATGGTCCCCGTTCTGCCCGCTACAAATGAGCGCGAGCTTTTGGTTGTCGGTGCTCTGCCTGATGTTGTCGAAGACCAGATGCTCAGCTTGCTGGACGGTCTGGGCGTTGGACCGGTGCGGGTATTGCCCGCCCGTTCGGTTGATACGGAAATGGGTGTGGGCGAAAATACTGTCTATGCGCTGACCCAACCCTTTCTGACCGAAACGCACGCCGCCCTTGAACGCCGCGGCGCACACCACCTCGCCGCCCCCTTCCCTTTTGGCGACGAAGGTACAACCGCATGGCTGGCTGCAATCGCAGCCGAATTCGGGGTTTCTGACGAGAAATTTAAAGAGGTTACCGAAGCCCCCCGCCGCCGCGCCCGCGCGGCCATCGCCCAGGCGTCACAACCGCTGCACGGACAATCGGCTTTCTTCTTCCCCGACAGCCAGCTTGAGGTCCCCCTCGCCCGCTTCCTGACCCGCGAATGCGGCATGACCGCAATCGAGGTCGGCATGCCTTATATTCACGATGCGGTGCACGGCCCCGATCTGGACCTGCTGCCGTCTGGCCCGCAAATCTCCGAAGGACAGGACGTGGACATGCAGCTTGACCGCTGCCGCGCCGCCCGCCCCGACCTGACGGTCTGCGGTCTGGGCCTCGCAAACCCGCTTGAGGCCGAGGGCCTCAGCACCAAATGGGCCATCGAACTGGTGTTCACGCCGGTGCATTTCTACGAACAGGCGGGCGATCTGGCCTCCCTCTTTGCGCGCCCCCTGCGCCGCAAATCTATTCTGGGGGTCGCCGCAGAATGACCCTCCCCCCTCTTTTCTCTTCAAATATCCCGGGAGCGCGAGGGCTGGCCCTCGCACCTGTCCGAACAAACACACGCAGGCCTTTTAAATGAAGCTCACCGTCTGGACATATGAAGGCCCGCCGCATGTTGGTGCCATGCGCGTTGCAACCGGCATGAAGGGTCTGCACTACGTCCTGCACGCCCCGCAGGGTGACACCTATGCCGATCTGCTGTTCACTATGATTGAGCGGCGCGACCATCGCCCGCCGGTTACCTACACAACATTTCAGGCCCGTGATCTGGGGTCCGACACAGCCGGCCTGTTCAAACGCGCCTGCCAAGATGCCTATGACCGCTTCAAACCCGAAGCGATCATTGTCGGTGCGTCCTGTACGGCCGAACTGATCCAGGACGATCCCGGCGGTCTGGCCGAAACCATGGGCCTTGATATCCCTGTGATCCCGCTTGAATTGCCCAGCTATCAGCGCAAGGAAAATTTCGGCGCAGACGAGACGTTCTTCCAGATCGTCAGACACCTCGCCAAACCGATGGAAAAGACCGCGCGCATGTCGTGCAACATCATCGGGCCGACGGCTTTGGGCTTTCGCCATCGCGACGACGTTCAGGAAATCACCAACCTGCTTTATGAGCTGGGGATCGAGGTCAATGTAACCGCGCCCATGGGAGCAACCCCTTCCGACATCGCCAAGATGGGTCAGGCCCATTTCAATGTCCTGCTCTATCCCGAAACGGGCGAACAAGCGGCACGGTATTGCGAGAAGAAATTCGATCAGCCTTATACCAAGGTAATTCCTATCGGCGCTGGTGCCACCTACGACTTTATCGCCGAGGTGCGCAGTCTTTCAGACTCAATCGCACAGATCGACACAGACAGGCTGCGCCAGACATGGTGGTCGCGCTCCGTCGACTCAACGTATTTGACCGGCAAGCGTGTATTCATCTTTGGGGACGGCACCCATGTTCTGACAGCAGCGCGCATTGCGCGCGACGAGATGGGTTTCGAAGTTGCAGGCATGGGATGCTACAACCGCGAACAAGCCCGCCCCGTGCGTGCCTTGGCCAAAGAATTCGGTTTGGAAGCGCTGATCACCGACGACTACCTTGAGGTAGAGCGCACCATCGAAGCACTGCAGCCCGAGATGATCCTCGGCACACAGATGGAGCGCCACATCGGCAAGCGTCTGGGTATTCCCTGCGCCGTCATATCTGCGCCTGTCCATGTGCAGGACTTTCCCGCCCGCTATTCCCCACAGATGGGATTTGAGGGTGCCAATGTGATTTTCGATACCTGGATCCACCCGCTGGTGATGGGGCTGGAAGAGCATCTGCTGCACATGTTCCGAGAGGATTTCGAGTTCAATGATGCGGCGGGCCCGTCCCATCACGGGGGCCACGCGCCTGCAGCGTCCGCCGGAGGGGCGCAAGCGCCCGTGAGTGATAGTGGAAAGATGAAGCCGGAGGTTCAGCCCACCGGTGAGGTCATCTGGCTGGATCAAGCGGAGCGGGAGCTCAAGAAGATACCGTTTTTTGTACGCGGCAAGGCGCGGCGCAATACCGAAAGCTATGCGGCGGACAAAGGTCTGCAAGAAATTTCAATCGACACCCTGTATGAGGCCAAAGCCCACTTTGCGCGATGATGTAACCCATAAGCCTTACAACGTCGTGTTGCTGACGTTGGACCGCCACGCAGCGGGTCCTGCGGCACGGGTTGCCCCGCGTCTTGCGCAGGATTTTGACGGCCTGCGCCTCATCATCCACGCGGCTGCCGAATGGGAGAAAAGCCCCGCAGCGCTGGAGGCGGCACGTGCAGATGTTGCGCGTGCGGATATCATCGTGACGTCGGTGATCTTCCTCGAAGATCAGGTGCATGCGATTTTGGACGATTTGAAAGCTCGGCGTGACGTTTGTGATGCGATGATCAATGTCATCGCCGATCAGGAAATCGTGCAGCTGACGCGCATGGGCGATCTGGATATGTCGCGTCCGGCATCCGGCGTGATGGGGCTTTTGAAAAAGCTCAAACCCTCCGGCAAGTCAGGATCATCCGGACGTGACATGACCAAGATGCTGCGCCGGTTGCCGAAAATTCTGAGACTGATCCCGGGCAAATCCCAAGACCTGCGGGCTTGGTTTTTGGCGATGCAGTATTGGTTGGGTGGCTCGGACGAGAACATCGAAAGCATGGTGCGCTTCATCCTGTCGCGCTACGCCACCTCGCGCCCCGAATGGCTTGGCACAGATGCGGCTCTGCCCGTGGAATATCCGGAAGTGGGGCTTTACCACCCTGATCTTCCCCAGAAGGGGATCGTCACAGATCTGGCCGATATGCCCGTTTCGGGCGATGGTCCAACCATTGGTCTGCTGATGCTGCGCAGCTATATCCTCGCTGGTGATACCGCGCATTACGACCACGTGATCCGCACGTTTGAGGCGCGCGGCATGCGGGTGATCCCCGCTTTTGCCGGCGGGCTTGATGGCCGCCCTGCTCTTGATGCCTACTTTGGCGGCATTGATGCGATGGTCTCGCTCACCGGATTTTCTCTTGTTGGCGGTCCGGCCTATAACGACAGCCCCGCTGCCGTTGCAGCGCTTGAGGCATTGGACGTGCCGTATCTGTCGGCGCAGCCCCTCGAATTCCAGACGTTGAATCAATGGGCGATCGGTGACCAAGGGCTCAGCCCGATTGAATCCACCATCCTGATCGCACTGCCCGAGATCGACGGCGCAACCAATCCGACTGTTTTCGCAGGCCGTCACGGCAGCGACGGATGCAGCGGTTGTGCGCACAAGTGTCAGGCCATAGGCAACGACAAAGCCATGTCCCCCTGTCTGGAGCGTATCGACGCATTGGCGGACAAGGCTGAACGTTTGGGCCATCTGCGCCGCAAAGCAAACGCAGACAAGACGCTCGCCATCGTACTGTTCGGTTTTCCGCCCAACGCAGGGGCGGTGGGCACCGCCGCGTACCTCGCCGTTTTTGAAAGCCTCTTTAACACATTGCACCGTCTGGCGGACGACGGGTACGACCTTACTCCGCCCACGAGTGTCGACGCCCTGCGCGAGTACATCCTGAACGGCAACGCCAAAACCTACGGCCAAGAAGCCAATATCGCCGCCACCGTTAGCGCCAATCAGATTGTGCAGCGCACGCCATGGCTGGAAGAGATCGAAGCAGTCTGGGGCCCTGCCCCCGGCAAGAAACAATCAAACGGGCGCGAGGTCTTCATCCTCGGGGCGCAATTCGGCAAGGTGTTCGTCGGCGTACAGCCCACCTTTGGCTATGAGGGCGATCCGATGCGCCTGCTGTTCGAAGGCGGATTTGCCCCGACCCATGCCTTCAACGCGTTTTACCAGTACATCAAAGACGATCTACGCGCTGATGCCGTCCTACATTTCGGCATGCACGGCGCGCTGGAATTTATGCCCGGTAAGCAAAATGGTCTTTGCGGTGCGGATTGGCCGGACCGGATGATAGGCAATCTTCCCAACATCTACCTTTATGCCGCGAATAACCCGTCCGAGGCGACCCTTGCCAAGCGCCGCAGCAATGCTGTGACCGTCACCTATCTGACTCCACCTTTGCAAACCGCTGGCCTTTATCGCGGTTTGGCCGACCTCAAAGACAGTATGCAGCGCTGGCGTGCGATGCCTGGCGGCGATCCGGCTCGCGGCGATATCGCGGACCTCATTGCAGTGCAGGCTGACGCCGTTGATATGGATGGCACCGATCCCGACACCCTCTGGCTGCAACTGCTGGAGACCGAAGACGCGCTGATCCCTGACGGCCTGCACATCGTTGGCAAGAAGCTGTCGGCAGAAGAGCGCACAGATATGCTTAACCTAATGGATTTCCGCGACGCTCAGCATCGCGCGGATACCGATAAACTGCTGTCTGATGATCACGAGCTGCCTGCCCTGATGCGTGCGTTGAACGCTCAATTCATCAGCCCCGTGCCCGGTGGCGATGTGATCCGCGCGCCCGAAATCCTGCCCACGGGCCGCAACATACACGCATTCGATCCGTTCCGGATGCCGACGGCATTCGCCATGAAGGACGGTGCCGTTCAGGCCCATGAATTGATCGAAACGCACAAAAGCCTTCCGCGGACGGTGGCATTGGTGCTGTGGGGCAGTGACAATATCAAATCGAACGGTGTGCCCATGGCGCAGGCGCTCAACCTGATGGGCGCAAAGCCACGGTTTGACCGCAACGGCCGTCTGTGTGGGGCTGATCTTTTGACCCTCGAAGAGTTGGGCCGCGCCCGCGTAGATGTGATCGTCACACTCTCGGGCATCTTTCGCGATCTGCTGCCCTTGCAGACCAAGTTGATGGCCGATGCTGCACTACAATGCGCCATGGCTGACGAGCCCGAGGCACTGAACCCCATCCGCCAGCACGCGCTTGCCTACATGGCCGAGCATGGATGCGACATGAAAACCGCCGCTTTGCGCGTGTTCTCGAACGCCGAAGGTGCCTATGGCTCCAACGTCAACCAGATGGTCGATAACTCCACTTTCGAGGACGAGAATGATCTGGCCGATGCCTATCAGGCCCGCAAAAGCTTTGCCTACGGCACCGATGGTGAAGCCAGCCAGCAAAGCGATTTGTTGCAGAACACACTGGCCAATGTGGACCTTGCCTATCAGAACCTTGAATCAGTTGAGCTGGGCGTCACCACGGTCGACCATTATTTCGATACGCTTGGCGGCATCGCCTCTGCGGTGAAACGCGCCAAGGGCAGCGATACAACACCCATCTACATCGGTGATCAGACACGCGGCGGTGCCACGGTCCGCACCTTGCAAGATCAGGTCGCGCTTGAAACACGCGCCCGCAATCTGAACCCGAAATATTTCGAAGGACTGCTAAAGCACGGCCACGAGGGGGTCCGCCAGATTGAGGCGAACATCACCAATACCGTCGGTTGGAGCGCAACCACCGGCAAGGTCGAACCTTGGGTCTATCAACAGCTGAGCGAGACTTTTGTGCTGGATGACGAAATGCGCAAACGTCTGGCAGACCTCAACCCGCAAGCATCGATGCGTATGGCCAACCGGCTGCTCGAGGCCTCAGACCGCGATTACTGGCAACCGGATGAAGCGACACTTGAAGCGCTGCAGAACGCAGCAGACGCCATCGAAGATCAACTAGAGGGCATTGCAGCCGAATGACCCGTCACACCGGATAGAAAGGGATAACCTCATGAGCCCACTGGATAAAGGCATACCGCATCTGCGCGGTCAGGACGGAGAAGGCTCCGTTCAGGTGCATCAGGATGACGATGCCAAGATCGAAGGCGCAAAGGTCTTTGCCGTCTATGGCAAGGGCGGGATCGGTAAATCGACGACATCATCCAATCTGTCCGCCGCGTTTTCCAAGCTGGGCAAGCGTGTGCTGCAAATCGGCTGTGACCCCAAGCATGACAGCACCTTTACCCTGACAGGCCGCCTTGTGCCGACCGTCATCGACATTCTGAAGGAGGTTGATTTCCACCCCGAAGAGCTGCGCGTCGAGGATTTTGTGTTCGACGGCTACAACGGTGTGAAATGTGTTGAGGCAGGTGGCCCCCCTGCGGGCACAGGTTGCGGCGGGTATGTCGTGGGCCAAACCGTGAAATTGCTCAAACAGCATCACCTGCTGGATGACACTGACGTGGTGATCTTTGACGTGTTGGGTGATGTGGTTTGCGGTGGTTTTGCCGCCCCTCTGCAACATGCGGATCGGGCGTTGATCGTGACGGCCAATGATTTTGACAGCATCTATGCAATGAACCGGATCATTGCGGCGGTTGAGGCGAAATCGGCAAATTACAAGGTCCGCCTGGCCGGATGTGTCGCCAACCGGTCCAAAGACACCAACGAAGTCGACCGGTATTGCGATACCGCGGGTTTCAACCGTTTGGCCCACTTACCTGACCTTGATGCCATCCGCCGCTCGCGTCTCAAGAAGAAGACCCTGTTCGAGATGGATCTGGATGACGATATCGCCGCCGTTCAAAAGGAATACATCCGTCTGGCCGAGACGCTGTGGAACGGCACAGACCCGCTGGCACCAAAGTCTCTGCCCGACCGTGAAATTTTTGATCTGTTGGGATTTGATTGATGCTTGATGGTGAAAATATGCCTCAGCCCGGCAAAGCGTTCAGCGGCAGCGACGGTTATATCCGCACCCGTGCGCGGGTTGAGACCTATTTTGACAGTACCGCCACGAAAGCATGGGAACGTCTGACCTCGGATGTGCCCGTTTCTGGTATCCGTGCGACAGTCCGTGCAGGCCGCGACCGGATGCGCGATGTAATCCTGAGCCAGCTCCCTGCTGATCTCAAAGGGGCACGCATTCTCGACGCCGGTTGTGGCACCGGCGCGCTCGCGTTCGAGATGGCCGAGCGTGGGGCCGAGGTTATCGGCGTGGATATTTCCCCTCAACTCGTTGATATCGCGCGCAAACGCACGCCCAACAGTCTACATGACCGGTTGACCTTTCGTGCGGGTGACATGTTGTCCCCTGCCCTGGGCTGCTTCGATCATGTCGTCGCGATGGACAGCATGATCTATTACACAGCTCAAGATATCGCAGAAATCCTGCATGGGCTTGCCCCGCGCCTGCGCCAGAAGATGATCTTTACTGTGGCACCACGAACACCGCTGTTGATGGCCATGTGGCGGATCGGGAAACTGTTTCCCCGCAATGACCGCTCCCCCACGATGGTCCCTCATTCCACTGCGGTTCTGGCCCATAGCCTCAAATCAGGTCGCCTGCGCGACGTTGAGCGTGTGACATCGGGTTTCTATATCTCCAACGCGCTGGAATTCCGCCCATGATCCTGTCGCGCAACCATATCAAGTCGCTTGGCCTTGGCATGTTGCCCTTCTCTGACGCCGTGTCTGAACAGCTGCCACTGCGCCAGCTTCTACGGCTCTCGCTTTTCCAGATCAGCGTCGGCATGGCGAGCGTGATGCTTTTGGGCACGCTTAACCGCGTGATGATCGTCGAGCTGGGCGTGATGGCATGGATCGTCGCGATCATGATCGCGATCCCTGTGCTGGTTGCGCCCTTCCGTGCGCTCTTGGGGTTCCGCTCCGACACCTACCGCTCCGCGATCGGGTGGAAGCGTATTCCCTACCTCTGGTTCGGCTCCATGTGGCAATTCGGCGGTTTGGCGATCATGCCGATGGGCCTGTTGCTTTTGTCCGGTGATCAGGTGGCCGGCCCGTCTTGGGCTGGCGAAGTCGGGGCCGCCTTGGCCTTCCTGCTGACGGGCCTTGGCATGCACATGACCCAGACCGCCGGTCTGGCCCTCGCTGCCGACCGTGCGACCGAAGAAACGCGGCCACAGGTTGTCGCCCTACTTTATGTTATGTTCCTGATCGGCATGGCGTTTTCGGCAATCATCATTGGCACCTTGCTACGTGATTTCAGTGCCTTGCGGTTGGTGCAGGTCGTGCAAGGCACCGCCGTCGTGACGATACTGCTGAACGTCATCGCCCTGTGGAAACAGGAAAAAGTCGCCCCAATGACGAAGGCGGAGCGTGACGCGCCCAAGCCGCTTTTCCGCGATGCCTGGGCGGATTTCACGAGGGACCGCGAAGTGACACGCCTTCTGGTCGTCGTCTTTTTCGGGACGCTGGCTTTCAACATGCAAGACGTGTTGCTGGAACCTTACGGCGGTGAAATCCTCGGACTTTCGGTATCTGCGACAACACTACTGACCGCGATGTGGGCGACGGGTGCGCTGATCGGTTTCGCCCTCGCGGCGCGCTGGCTCAGAAACGCGATCAACCCGCACCGTATGGCCGCGCGTGGCATCCTGATGGGTGTCATGGCGTTTTGCGCCGTGATCTTTGCCGCCCCGATGAATTCAGGCGTGCTGTTCTTCGCCGGGGCTTTCGGCATCGGCATCGGCGGCGGCCTGTTCTCTGTCTCGACGCTCACCTCGGCCATGTCGCTGAATGTGCAGGGCACCGCGGGTAAGGGTCTGGCCCTTGGCGCTTGGGGGGCGGCACAGGCAACGGCGGCGGGTGTATCCATCTTCATCGGCGGCGCGCTGCGCGACATTATCAATGTCGCCGCGCTGAACGGCACGCTGGGCGAGGGTCTGAACTCTGCCGCGACCGGCTATTCGGTCGTCTACCACCTTGAGATCGGGTTGCTTTTTGTGACCCTCATCGCACTCGGGCCTTTGGTCCGGTCGCGCCCGCTGAATGACACGACACCGCAGCCTATGGGCCTCGCGGAATTCCCTACCTGAACACATTCGAACGCATCCCACGGAGGCATAATAAAATGGTTGGCACAGAATTCTTCGGTAACTTCGATCTGGCATCTGCCGCGATCTGGCTATTCTACATCTTTTTCGCGGGGCTGATTTACTATCTTCAGACCGAGAACATGCGCGAAGGGTATCCTCTGGAAACCGACGATGGTCAGGTTGCGCCAAATCAGGGTCCGTTTCCTGTTCCCAAGGACAAGACATTCGTCCTCCCGCATGGCCGTGGTGAAGTAACCGTCCCCTCCGGCCAGAACCCCGACCGCCCCGTGCTGGCATTGCAACGCACCTCCAAGGCAGCAGGATCGCCCTATATGCCGACCGGTGATGCGATGATGGACGGTGTCGGGCCTGCCTCATGGGCACCGCGCCGTGATGTGGCAGAGCTGGATGCACATGGTCACGCCAAAATCCAGCCGATGTCGGCACTCGTGGATTTCGCTGTTTCGGCTGGCACTGATCCACGTGGCAAGCCTGTTGTTACGGGCGACGGTGAAGTCGTGGGGCGCATTACCGATATGTGGATCGACGTGCCGGAACAACTGGTGCGCTACCTCACTATGGATGTGAATCCCGAAGGGTCGGGCAAGATCCGCATGATCCCGATGAACTTTGCCCGCATCAAATCAGACCGTGTCGTCATCCGCTCGCTTTATGAGGCCAACATCGACGGCATCCCGACAATCAAGGGTGGGTCAGAGATCACGTTGCTCGAAGAAGAAAAGATCATGGCCTACTTCGGCGGCGGCACGATGTACGCCGACCCCAAACGCGGTGAGCCGGTTATCTAAGAACATTTACCGGACCTGTCAGCCACAGGTCCGGCACTAAAACAAGGGATAGCACCATGCACCATGACGATTTCAAATTCGAACCCATCCCCGGCCTTCCAGAGGCTCTGCCGGAAGGGGAACATATCCTCTGGCAGGGACGTCCCGACAGCCTCCGCCTGGCGAAAGAAGCTTGGAAGATGAATTGGGTGCTTGGCTATTTCGCGCTGCTGACGGTTTGGCGGATTGGTGTGTCTTCGACCACCGTGCCGCTGTCAGAGGCGATGTTGCATGGCGTCCCCTTTTTGCTGGCAGGCGCATTGGCGGCTTTGATCCTTTTCGGGTTGGCCACCGCGCAGTCGCGCAGCACGGTATACACGCTCACGAACAAGCGTGTCGCGATGCGGATCGGTGCAGCGCTGACCATGACGCTGAACCTGCCTTATGTGCAGATCGGCAATGCGGGTCTGAAGCTTACAAAGAACGGTATGGGAACGCTTGCGTTTGAACTCTTGGGCGACACACGGCTGAGCTATATGATGACATGGCCGCACGTGCGTCCGTGGCATTTCAATCCAAGCCAGCCTGCCTTTCGCGCCATTCCGGATGCCGCACGCGTCGCGGCCGTCTTTGCCGATGCGGCAGAAACGCGTGTAGCCGAACCTGTTGTCACACGGACGTCCACCGCCCCGGACGCGATTGCGGCGGAGTAGACAGATGGCTGAATATACACATTCCCTCGCCAACCAGATGAAGATGCGCGACCGCGAAATGGTCCCGCGTATCCTGGTCATCGCAATGTTCGGCCTTATGGCTCTGACCCTTGCCATCGTCACTTTTGCACGGCTGACCGAGCAGCCGTTGCGCGGCGTCCCCGCAGAAAGCGCAATCGTGGCCGAACGGCCCATCACCCTGATCGGTGCCCGCAGCGGCGGCGTGACGGTTGAGGATGCAAACGGCACTGAAATCGCATGGTCGTTCAAAGACAAAGCCGGGTTCATCGACGTGATTTGGGTCTCCGTTGCGCGCGAACGCAAAGTTCAGGGCATAACGGGCAATCCACCCCTGCGCCTTGTGCGCCGGGCAAACGGTCATACCGCCATTATCGATCCCGCAACCGGTTGGTCCATCGAACTGATCGGATACGGACAAGATAACATCGCAGCTTTCGCCAGGCTGCTCGACTAACGCGTTTAGCCAAACGCTTCATTTTAACAAAGGGACTTCAAACATGGGACTTCTAACCAGAACCAAGGAAACCGCCCCCTGCACCGTAACCATCTCGCACCGCTTTGAGGAGCTTTCGGCGCATGTGAAATTCAACAACGGCGCTGTGGTGAACCCCGGCGACAGTGTGTTGGTACACGGAGCCGAGATTATGGCCCCTTACGGCGAGATCATCGAAGAAAACCGCACCGCCACCATCACCCGCGCTTCCAAGATCGAACAGATCTGGACACGTCTGACCGGTGACTTCGAATTCATGGAACTGTGCGAATTTTCCTTCTCCGAAGAGGTGATGTCATGAACGCCCATACCAAAACCCCCGTGACACATTCTGCCTATGCCGCAACAGCGGACGAGGCGATCGCCGCGCAAGATGCGCTTGATAGCGGCATGATCACATCAGAGCAGGCCACCGAAGTCGCAATGCAGAACACGCTGCTGACGCCCCGCTTTTACACGACTGATTTCGATGAAATGGACGCAATCGATGTCAGCCCTGTGCGCGAAGACTGGGATGTGCTCATCAACGCGATGAAAGCAGACCCTAACAAGGGGCACTTCAAAAAGAACGAAGACTGGGGGACCGTGGATTGGGACGGGATGGAGCCGAAGCTGCGTGCCGAATTTATCGACTTTCTCATCTCCTCCTGCACCGCCGAATTTTCCGGCTGTGTCCTCTACAAGGAAATGAAGCGGCGCGGCTCTAACAAGGATATCACAGAGCTGTTCCAGCTGATGGCGCGGGACGAAGCGCGGCACGCCGGCTTCATCAATGATGCCCTGCGCGAAGCAGGCATCCGTGTGAACCTTGGGTTTCTCACACAGCAGAAGAAATATACCTACTTCCGCCCCAAGTTCATTTACTATGCGACCTACCTGTCCGAGAAGATCGGGTATGCCCGCTATATCACCATCTACCGCCATCTTGAGGAAAA
Organism: Sulfitobacter noctilucicola; assembly: GCF_000622385.1. Classification (NCBI taxonomy): domain Bacteria; kingdom Pseudomonadati; phylum Pseudomonadota; class Alphaproteobacteria; order Rhodobacterales; family Roseobacteraceae; genus Sulfitobacter; species Sulfitobacter noctilucicola. The sequence continues at coordinate 7,070 of NZ_JASD01000002.1, read as the reverse complement.
CCCAGAGATGCGGTTCCATCCGATTTTCAAGTGGTTCCGCGAATGGTGCAATGATGAGTTCAGCCACGGCGAAGCCTTTGCCCTGCTGCTGAAAACAGACCCTAAACTCACCGAAAGCTTTGCAAACAAGCTTTGGATCAAATTCTTCCTGACGGCTGTTTATTCGACGATGTGGGTACGCGATCACCAACGCCCGCTGTTTCACGAGGCCCTTGGTGTTGATGTCACGTGGTACGGGCAGGAAGTGTTCCGCAAAACGTCCGAGATTTCCAAGCAGGTGTTCCCGATGACACTGGACATCGACCATCCGCGCTGGCGGCCAAATCTCGACCGGATGGAAGCTGCCTCGCGGCAGGTGGCCGAGGGCAAGGCGCGTGGTGGTGTAAGGGGCACACTCACTCGTGTCAGTGGTATGGCGAAAGCGGCCTATGCCTTTGTCGCGCTCTATACCATTCCCGCCAAGAAGAACGCCGTCCCTGTACGGCCCCACCTTGCGCCCGCGTACTAGGAGCAAACCACGAGCATGACCTTCACCTCCCCTTTCATCGCTGCTGTAACAGCTGTTTTTGCCTGGTGGTTTTTCACCGGTGCGATCCTGCTGGTGGTGCGGCGGGCGGACGGCGGGGATGCTGTGGCCCACGGCCGCAACGTCTTTCTGTCGATCCCCCTGCTGGCGCTTGGCGCTGCAGGTCTGGTTATCTCCTCGGTCGAGCAGTCGGTATTGAATGTCTATGTGGCCTTCATCAGCACATTGTTGATCTGGGGCTGGATCGAGCTTGCCTTTCTGGCAGGCGTCATCACCGGCCCCGAACGCCGCCCCTGCCCCGCAGGATTGACTGGCAGAGCACGGTTTGCCCGCGCATGGCAGACCGTCAGCTATCATGAGTTACTGCTGCTCGCCGGTTTCCTGCTGATCCTGACCGCAACGCGAGGCGCAGAGAACCACGTGGGTTTCTGGACCTACACGATCCTCTTTACTGCGCGCATTTCTGCCAAGTTGAACCTGTTTTTTGGTGTCCCCCGCATTAATACCGAATTTGTGCCGCAGCCCTTGCAGCACCTCAAAAGCTATTTCCGCCAAGGGCCTGTCACCATGGCCTTTCCCATCGGCGTAACGTTCCTGAGCATAAGCGCCGTTTGTTTTACAGAACGCCTCATTGCCTCCGGTGCCACCGCAGCCGGCACCGGCTTCGCTCTTCTGACGGCGCTCGCCGCGCTTGCGACACTTGAACACTGGTTGATGGTGGTTCCGCTACCCGATGCCAAGCTTTGGCGCTGGATGCTGCCAGAGACGACAACGACCCTAGCCAAGGACAAGACCCATGAACTTTGATGCCCTCTTCCAAAACCAGATCGACACCCTGAAGTCCGAAGGCAACTACCGCTATTTCGCCGAGTTAGAGCGCAATGCGGGCAAATTTCCACGGGCGTCTAACCATGTGGACGGCGAAGTGCGCGATGTGACGGTCTGGTGTTCCAACGACTACCTTGGCATGGGCCAGAACCCTCTTGTGATCGACGCCATGTGCGAGGCGGTCAAACGCACGGGCACTGGCGCGGGCGGCACGCGCAATATATCCGGCACCAACCACGACCACCTGCTGTTGGAAGCGGAACTCGCAGACCTGCACGGCAAGGAAAGCGCGCTTCTGTTCACCTCCGGATATGTCTCTAACTGGGCGGCTTTGTCCTGTCTGGGCAGTCGCCTGCCCGATTGTGTAATCCTCTCCGATGCAGGCAACCATGCCTCCATGATCGAAGGTATCCGTCATTCACGTGCGAAAAAAGTCATCTGGAAGCACAACGATGTGAAAGACCTTGAGGCCAAGCTGGCCGCCCTGCCCGCCAATGTGCCCAAGATCGTCGCTTTCGAGAGCGTCTATTCGATGGACGGTGATATTTGTCCGATGAAGGAAATTGTCGACGTGGCCGAAAAGTATGGCGCGATGACCTATCTGGATGAGGTCCACGCAGTTGGCATGTACGGCCCGCGTGGCGGCGGTGTATCCGAGCGTGAGGGGTTGGCCGACCGCATCACCTTGATCGAAGGGACGCTTGGCAAGGCGTTCGGCGTTGTCGGTGGCTATATCACCGGCTCTGCCGCGCTTTGTGATTTCATCCGCAGTTTCGCATCCGGATTTATCTTTACGACCGCCCTGCCCCCTGCAGTCGCTGCTGCGGCACGTGCATCCGTTATTCACCTCAAGGAAAGCACTGTTGAGCGCGAACGCCAACAGCGTCAGGTCGCCAAACTGCGCGAACTTCTGGACCGCGCAGGCATCCCCCATATGCATAACACCAGCCACATCATTCCCGTCATGATCAAAGACCCCGTGAAAACGCGAATGCTGGCGGACTATCTGATGGATGAATGGGGCATTTACGTACAACCCATCAACTATCCGACCGTACCCAAAGGAACAGAGCGTCTGCGCTTTACCCCCTCCCCATTGCACACTGACAAGGATATCGCCTATCTTGTAGATGCGCTGTCCCATTTGTGGAAGCAATGTGCGATCAGCCACGCAGTCGCGTAATTGGCTCTTAATTGTTGTTAAGCCATGCCTTTGGCCGCGCTTTCAAGGCAGGTTGGTACGGAGCGTTCTGATGTCCATCGTGGTCCCATTCCGCACCACGTTGCGCACCGGCGAGGCCGTGCTGATCCGTGAAATCGGCCCGGCGGACAGGCCGCTTTTGCGTGACGGTTTCACCAAGCTTTCCAACCAGTCGCGTTTTTTCCGCTTTCTTGCGCCACATAAGGCGCTAAGCGAAGCAGAGCTTGATCGATTTGCCGCTGAAGGCACAGACAATCATTTTGCCATCGGGGCTGTGTCTATCGGGACGGACGCGGACATGCCGCTTGGCACGGCGCGGTTTATCCGGACAGACGCGGACCCCACCGAGGCAGAGTTCGCCTTGACGATCATCGACAGCCACCAACGCGCGGGACTGGGTATTCTGATGTTTCATGCGCTGGCACAGGAAGCGCAGAGGCGTGGCGTCACTTGCCTGCACGCGCTGATCCACAGTGACAACACGGGGATGCAAAAATTGCTGGAGAAGTTCGGCGGATACCGGCACGAAGAAGCCACAGAAGCGGAATGGCATCTGCCCCTACCGCTCTCTTCCGAAGTGACTGCCAGCCTGCCCAAAGGGTTTTTCGCCATTCCACCCGCGACTGCGCAAGCGGAAGCGGTATAGCGCATTCAGCCGCTATTGCCGCCAGTCAAAGAACGCAGGCCCAGCCTGCCCCAACAACTTCTCGGCCATCTCGCGGCCCGCATCCGGTCCATCCTCAATCGGGCAGCGTGACGCGTCATCTATGGCCTCTGATCCGTCCGGCCTCAGGACCTCACCACGCAGCCAGATGTCGCCACCCTCCAGCACCGCCAGACCGGCGATAGGCGTTTCGCAAGAGCCGTCCAACGCCGCCAGAAACGCCCGCTCTGCCGCTAGACGCTGACCGGTTGGTGTATGATGGATGGCTTCGAGCATCTCGGCCACGCGCGTGTCATTCACACGCCGCTCAATTCCGATGGCCCCCTGCGCAACTGCGGGCAGCATTGTCTCCACCTCGATCGCAGTTTTTGGCACCTCGTCCATCGCGAGACGGTTCAGCCCCGCCATGGCAAGAAACGTCGCCTCTGCCACGCCCTGATCCAGTTTCATAAGCCGCGTTTGAAGGTTGCCTCGAAACTCGACCACTTCCAGATCGGGCCGCCGCAATTTCAACTGCGCCTTGCGACGCAAGCTCGACGTACCAACAACCGTACCGGAAGCCAGTTCATCCAGCCCCTTGGACCGCGGAGAAATAAACGCATCGCGCACATCTTCACGCGGCAAATAAGTCTCTAACACAAGGCCTTCGGGTTGTAGCGTCGGCATGTCCTTCATCGAGTGGACCGCAATGTCGATCTTGCCCGACAACATGTCGTCTTCGATTTCACGGGTGAACAGACCCTTACCGCCGATCTCTTTCAGCGGACGATCGATAATCTTGTCCCCTGTTGTTTTGATCACCACAATCGTAAAAGCCTCAAACGGCAGGTCAAACGCCTTTGCCAGCCGTTCACGTGTTTCATGCGCCTGCGCGAGCGCCAGCGGAGAGCCACGGGTACCAATATTGAGGGGTGTCAGCGGGGTAGGAAGATTCAATGTCATGCCCTTTCGTACCTCTGTAAACTTCGCCTGACAACTCTTGTATCGAATTCCCGAAAAAAGCATGATGCCCCAGAGATTTTAGCCAGAAAGACCGAATATGACCAAAGACAAAACCATCCTGCGTGCGCTTGCCGGTGAAACGCTGCCGACGCCGCCCATCTGGATGATGCGGCAGGCCGGTCGCTACCTGCCGGAGTACAAGGCAACCCGCGCGCAGGCCGGTGATTTTCTGTCGCTCTGCTACAACCCCGAACTAGCCGCCGAGGTTACGTTCCAGCCGATTCGCCGCTACGGCTTTGACGCGGCAATTCTGTTTGCGGACATTCTTTTGATCCCCCAGGCGCTTGGCGCCGATCTGTGGTTCGTCACTGGAGAAGGGCCGCGTTTGTCCACGATCACCACACAGGCCGAAGTTGACGCCCTTAAGCCGGTCGATGCGATACATGACACGCTCAGCCCGATCTACGAGACTGTCAAAATCCTCGCGAATGGCCTGCCAGAGGAAACCACACTGATCGGTTTTGCCGGGGCACCATGGACCGTTGCGACTTATATGATCGCCGGTCAGGGCACGCCGGATCAGGGGCCAGCCCATGCGCTCAAATCAGAGAATGTCGGCGTGTTCGATGCCGTGATGGAGCGGATTACCGAGGCGACGATCCTCTATCTGTCTGAACAGATCAAGGCCGGTGCGGAAGTCGTCAAGATTTTTGACAGCTGGGCGGGATCACTTCAAGGCGCTGATTTTGAGAAATATTCTCTTAAGCCGATGCAGCGGATCACCTCAGAAATCAAAGCACTTCATCCCCATGTGCCTGTGATTGCCTTCCCGCGCGGCGCGGGAGAACGGTACAAGGGCGCACATCAAGCCATCGGTGCAGACTGCATCGCGATTGATGATGGTGTGACAGCGGCATGGGCTGCCGAGAATGTGCAAACCGGCGGTTGCGTGCAGGGCAACCTTAAATCGTCCCATATGGTAACAGGCGGCGATGCTCTTGTATCAGAGACGCGTGCCATCGTGGATGCATTGTCCGGCGGTCCGCATATCTTCAACCTTGGCCACGGGATCACGCCTGACGCGGACCCTGAGAATGTCCAACTGATGATCGACACCGTTCGCGGCAGTTAATCGACGATCTCGATGGCGCTGACCGTCGGGTCCACCTCTTGGCAGGCCCGCAGAAGAACGCCATCCAGATGGGTCTGCACGTAGGCCGCGTGAAAGCGACTGGGGGCCTTCAGGGTCAGACGCCCCCCTGCCCTGCCCGCGCGGTCCAATGCCTGTAGCCATGCCCCGAACCGGCCTGCGTCCTGTGCAAAAAGCACGGCGCGGGCCAGACCCCATTCTGTCGTGTCTGTCATATCGGGTGCGGCTGCAGTTCCCTGGACCGGAAAAGGCACAACACTTTCATTTTGTGGTGCATCGACCCTGACAACAAAGTCCGGACCCACATCGGCCCAAATGCCGCGTGTGGCCGCCATCATGCAATCGATATCGAACCCGTAAGTAGACACCCGTCCACGTGCCCCCTGACGCTTCACGATCAGCCATCCAAGTGCCCGCAGTTTTGCCAGCTCCCGTTTGACCGTTCGCTCGTTGCATGACCACAGCCTCGCAATTTCCTTTTGTCCCATCGACAGCTCATCCCGACCCCAGTTGTACCGCGCGGTCATCAAAGTGATCAGTCGCAAGATCAAACGCTGGTCATGCTTGTCCAATGAAAGCGCATGAGCTCCCAGAGCGGTGATCAGATCATATTTACGCGCGGCAGCACCCGGCCCCGCCAGTTTTTTATGGAGCATATTCCTGCCCGCCTCTCGCTGCACGTGTTGCTGTGCATATCCTCGATACCTGAGATCTTTGTCCCAGTTTGATTGCTGTCTGAGAAACTCAACGCTTTTCAGCAGCCATGCCTGATTTGCGTCCAAAGCTACGATTCTGTCAAGGGCCGTGATCAGAATAGCCTTCGCGATCATCATTCTAAAAATGAAATCTTTGGTAATATAGGTTAAGGGGGACACCTTGGTTGTCCCTCATTAGGCTCAAGTTGTCCCCTAATAGTCTCTGAGAACGTTTTGCCTGTCCCCTATTCGGAGGCCCTGATCCCGTGCGCTTACTAAACCAAAGGGGACGCTCCGATTCGGAAGGAGCCCTATAAAACAACGCCATTCTCATAATATTCAGATTTACTTCTTTATCAAGTTAGGCGTAAATCAGAAAAGCGCCGGAATTAGCGTCCTGAACAACAAGGGGCGGCGCTTGAATGGCGTGTCCCCGCGGGGACATTTGAGGAAAACCGAATAATTATAGGCAGATAGCAGTATGTTCACGCACCAAGACCTTGCCCGGCTACAGGCGCAGTCTCTCAAGATGCAGGGGTTTATCCGTCAGCAGACCTTTTCGCCCGAGAACGAGAAGACGCTCAGGCGCTTTTCCAGTTGGGAAGTGGCGGAGCTGATCTTTAAGGTCAACCAATCCACGTTGCGCGGGCGGCTGGCGGCGGATCCTTCCTTGCCTCAGGGTCAGACCGAAGAGGAAGGGCGTCAGCACTGGTATAGCCTCGAAGAGATAAATGAACTGCGGCGGCGCTTGAAGGTGAACCGCAAATCACTGATGCCGGAGCGTCCGAAAGGAAAGCGTGCAATCCGCGCCGCCATTGCCAACTTCAAGGGTGGTGCTGGCAAATCTACCGTGGCGCTTCACTTCGCCCATGCGGCGGCGTTGGATGGCTACCGCGTGCTGGTGGTCGATTTCGACCCGCAGGCTACGTTGAGCCATTCCATGGGTCTCAATGACGTGAACGAGGAATACACGGTCTGGGGGGTCATGGCCCGCGATCTGATCCGCGAGACGGAGCGGATGAATGCGGCGACCCAAGGGGCCGAGAGCGGCGCCGCCCTGCCCC
>NZ_JASD01000001.1 GCF_000622385.1 Sulfitobacter noctilucicola | reverse complement strand
GATTGCGCGCCGCGAGGGCGCACGTGCAGAAGGGTTGGCACGCGAACATGCCAGGCTCGCCCTGATTAATTTCGACTATCTGAACGATACCGACACCGCAGCGACACAGGCGGTGCCGGGCTTGTCACTGGTTACCAATTCGCAAGGCTGACACGCGTCTGCACATGGGTTCTTACTTGACTGCCGCGAGCAGAGCATCACTGGCCCGCGCCAGCAAAACCGTATCCGTACCGCAAGCGACAAAGTTGAAACCCTCGTTCAAAAGCTCTTTGGCGAAGGCAGCATCGTTGACCAGCGTGCCAACCGGCATCCCCTTGGCCATCAGTTTCTTCGCGGCGGGGCGGATGAGGTCCCAAACTTCGGCATCGAGCGGTTTTCCCAGTTTGCCGATGTCTGCGGCGATGTCGGCTGGCCCAAAGAACAGCCCGCTGACACCTTCTATATCCGCAATCTCTTCCGCCTGTTCGATAGCAGCGCGGGATTCCAGTTGGAGCAGGACAGTTGTCTCTTGTTCAATGCGATCAATGTAGTCAGTCACGCGGCCAAATTTATTCGCGCGTGTCCCACCGGAAAACCCGCGCACGCCATGCGGCGGATAGCGGGTGGCGGCGACAGCGGCTCTGGCCTCTTCCACCGATTGGATCATCGGAAACAGAAGACCCGGCGCGCCCAGATCAAGCAGCCGTTTCACGGCGACGGCATCGTTCCATTCGACCCTGACAATGGCGGTTGTGCCACTTGAGGCAAAAACCTGAAGCTGGCCAAGCACGCTGAAATAGTCATTCGGGCTGTGTTCCATATCGACCAGCGCCCAGTCAAAGCCCGCAGGTGCCACCACTTCGGCGGCAAAGTTGCTGGACAGACTGACCCATATGCCGATTTGCTTGTCACCCTTGGCAAGGGCGGCGGTGAACGGGTTGGGGGCGAGTGCGGTCAAGGGGTCTCTCCTTTTGCTGCGGCGTTCAGAACGGAGGCGATTGTGTCCTGGGACAGTCCATAATCATCCGCCGCAGATTGGGCCGAGATATAGCCCCGCGCCAGATCACGGCGGACCAAGGCAGGATCGCGCTCGGACGGATCACCATAACCGGCACCGCCCGGAAATGCCATTTCGACACGTGCGCCATGGGGGACGAATTGTTTACCTTTCACATGCATCGGAGTGCCATCATCGCGCTGGATCGTTGTACGCCCGCCCTCTTTGCCGCCGCGGCGCCCGCGTGCGGGGTGCTGGCCCCGATCAAACATTGCCTGAATGTCGAACTCGTGACCTTCCATCGCGCCGACTTCCATGTATTGGCCCAAGCCCCCGCGTGTTTTGCCGGCACCACCTGAATCGGGTCGCAATTCCTTGCGCCAGATGATCACCGGCCCTGCATGTTCGGTCGCTTCGATAGGCATGGTCATCACGCCGGAGGGGAAGGCCGTGGCGTTTAGCCCGTCCACTTCGGGCCGCGCGCCTGATCCGCCGGAGTTAAAGGTCAACACCTCGGAACGGCGGGCATCTTTTGGCGCGGGGGCATCGGTGCGGGGGCGCAAGGAGACCTGAAAGTTGCACAAGCACCCTGCCCCTTCGGCGGGCACAAGGCCGGGCACGATCTGGTCAAAGGCATTGAACACCACGTCCGGGACAAAGTGTCCGACGATATGGCGCAGCGCCACGGGTGCAGGATGCACCGCATTGACGATGGTGTTTTCCGGCGCGCTGATCCGAAAGGGTTCGAGCGAGGCGGCGTTGTTTGGAATTTCGGGCGCAATAGCAACTTTGAGCGCGTAACAGGCGTAGGCTTTGGCGTAGACCAGCGGGCAATTGATGCCCTTTTTATCGACGCCAGAGGTGCCGGTAAAATCCGACATGATGTGGTCGTCATGCACAGTAACGCGAACCTTGAGCGTGATCGGCACATCGAAGCCGTCGACCGTCATTTCTCCGTCGGCAGAGGTGCGCGGCAAGGCGGCGATGCGGTCAAGCGTGGCACGGCGCGAGTTGTCGAGGATGAAAGCCGCGATGCCATCGAGGGTTTGCAGATCGAATTCCTGCATCATGTCGATCAGGCGGCGGTGACCGATCTCGTTACAGGTGGCCAGCGCGTAGATGTCGCCGATCAACTGATCCGGTTCGCGGACATTGCCGCGAATGATGCGTGTCAGGGTTTCATCCACCTTGCCCTGATCGGCAAATTTCATGATGGGCAGATAAAGCCCTTCTTCGTAGACGCTATGTGCATCAGCACCAAACCCGCGCCCGCCGATGTCCACGATATGCGCGGTGCAGGCAAAAAATCCGACCAGCGTGCCGTTGAAAAAGGACGGGGTGACCATGGTGATGTCATGCAGGTGGCCGGTGCCTTCCCAAGGGTCGTTCGTGATATAGATATCGCCCTCAAGGATATTCTCGCGCCCGATGCGGCGGATGAAATGCGCGACCGCATCGGCCATGGCATTGACGTGACCGGGTGTGCCGGTCACGGCCTGGGCAAGCATACGCCCCTGCGTGTCATATACTCCTGCCGAAAGGTCCCCGGCCTCGCGGACAGAGGTCGAAAAGGCGGTGCGCACGAGTGCCTGCGCCTGTTCCTCAACCACAGAGATCAGACGGTTCCACATAACCTGATAGGCGACATTGGACGGGGTCATGAGCGGCCTCCAGCTGTGATATCGATACAACCGTCCGGCTGGCGCATGGCGGACCGGCTGGCGGGGATAATGATGGTGGTTTCGTCTTCGGTAATGGCGGCGGGGCCTTTGATCGTCTCGCCTGCCGTCAGGGTGGTGCGGTTGATCACGTCTGCCTGTGCAAATGCACCGCCGGCCGCGTCAAAGATCGGACGACTGCCCACGGCCGCGGCGCTGGCCGTTGCGGCTTGAGCCGCTATCGGCGTGACCTCCTGCGGCGGGGTTGTTGCGTTGGCGGACCAGACGGTAATCTCGATATCCATGCCAGCCACAGTGCGGCCAAAGAGATTGGCGTAATCCTCTTCGAAACGCGCTTGGAACGTCGCGGCATCAGGCGTCATCGCCTGCTCTTCCGTCAGATCAATCGGGATTTCCCAGCCCTGCCCGGTGTAGCGCATGTAGACCTTGAACTCCGACAGGATTGGACTGACCTCATCGCAGGTACGGACAAAGCCGGTTGCCTCGTCGCGCAATTCTGTCAGCAGCGCGCGGATGCGCGGGCCATCAAAATCGCTGAGCTTCATGTAGACCGAGCGGTTCGCCTCGAAACTATAAGGAGCACGCAGGAAACCGATGGCGGAACCGACACCGGCGCCGGGTGGCACGATCAACCGGTCCACGCCCAGCTTTTCGCACAGCCGCGCAGCATGCAGCGGTGCGGCACCGCCAAAGGCGATCATGGTGTATTCGCTCAGGTCCTCGCCGTTTTCCACGGCATGAACACGGGCAGCGTTTGCCATATTCTCGTCCACGACTTCGGCCAGACCAAAGGCGGCTTCGGTCGCATCCATTTCAAGCGTATCGCCGATATGCGCGTGCAAGGCAGCTTGGGACTTGTCGCGGTGCAGCGGGATCGAGCCACCTGCGAAATTGTCGGGGTCAAGTTTGCCCAACACCAGATCGGCATCTGTCACAGCGGGGCGCGTACCGTCGCGCCCGTAGCAGGCAGGCCCCGGCTCTGATCCGGCACTTTCGGGGCCAACGCGGATTTGGCGCATGGCATCCACATGCGCCAGACTGCCGCCGCCTGCGCCAATTTCGACCATATCAATCACAGGGATCGAAATGGGCATGCCCGAACCCTTTTTGAAACGATAGGTGCGGGCGACTTCGAACACGCGGCTTGTTTTAGGTGTCTGGTTCTTGATCAGGCAAATCTTGGCCGTGGTGCCACCCATGTCGAAACTCAACACTTTGTCGATGCCATAGCGTGCTGCGATGTGGGCGGCAAAAACCGCGCCACCTGCGGGGCCGGATTCAACAAGCCGGACAGGGAAGTCGGCCGCGTTCTGGATAGAAATGATGCCGCCGCCAGAGTGCATCAGGAAGATACGACACGTGACGCCTTCGGCTTTCAGGCGTTCTTCGAGCCGGCCAAGGTAGGATGCCATAAGCGGCTTGATATAGGCGTTGGCGACCACGGTGTTAAAGCGTTCGTATTCGCGCATCTGCGGCGACACTTCGGAGGAGATCGAGACCGATACATCAGGCATCTTTTCGGCCAGCACATCGCGGATCATCTGTTCATGTTCGGGGTTCAGATAGGAATGGATCAGCCCTACCGCGATGCTTTCAACACCCGTCATTGCAATTTGGTCGGCCAGCGCCTCAACCTCTGTGCGGTCCAGGGGGATCATCACCTCGCCCTTGGCGTTTACGCGTTCGGCCAGCGTAAACCGCATCTGGCGCGGCAAGAGCGGGTCGGGCAGCGTAAGGTTCAGATCATATTGTTCGAAGCGCGATTCAGTGCGCATTTCGATGACATCGCGAAAACCCTTGGTGGTGATCAGCGCGGTTTTGGCCCCGCGCCGTTCGATCAACGCGTTGGTGGCCAGCGTCGTGCCGTGAATGATCTGGTCGATCTGCGCAGGCGTGATGCCCGCCTTGCTGCAGACCTGATGCATCCCGTCAATGATCGCGTTTTCCGGTGCGGCATACGTCGTCAAAACCTTGGTTGAAAAAGACTGTCCGCCTTTTTCAAGAACTACATCAGTGAAAGTTCCCCCGATATCAACGCCAAGGCGAATGGAATGTGCAGTCATGTGATGATCCCTATCAGTCTTGCCTGACATTAGGGCGATCACGGTGGGAGTTGGAAGAGCTTGCGCGCTCAGGCACCAAAATAGCTTTTGGCAAGCTGGTCGTCCTTGGCCAATTCTTCGGCAGTGCCTGTGGCGGTGACATGCCCCCCTTCCAGCACATAAAGGCGGCTTGCCAGTGACAGGGCAAAGTTGGCGTTCTGTTCGGTGATAATGACAGTCAGCCCCAGTTCCGCTGACAATCGTTTAAGAACTTCGGCAATTTCGGCGCATACTTTAGGCGCAAGGCCGATCGTAGGCTCATCCACCAGCAGGATTTTCGGCGACGACATCAGCGCACGGCCAAGCGATACCATTTGCCGTTCACCGCCGGATTGTGTCGACGTTTCCTGCGCTTCGCGTTCTGCAAGACGCGGGAACAGGCGGTGCACGGCTTCCATGTTCTTGTCGATATCGTCCCGTGCGGTATAGGCACCAACCAACAGGTTGTCCCGCACCGTCATATGGGGAAACAGGTTGAACCGTTCCGGCGCATATCCAATGCCGGCCCTGACCATATAGCCGGGTTTGCGACCGGTAATGTCTTCGCCGTCCAGAGTGATCTGGCCGGTGGTTTTGACCAGCCCCATGATGCAATCCAGCAGCGTCGATTTGCCCGCGCCGTTTGCCCCCACTATTGCAATCGTCTCTCCCGGTTCCACATGCAGGGATACGTTCGAAAGGGCCTGCGCCTTGCCGTAGAACGCACAAAGATCATCAATCTTGATCAGCGACATATTATGCCTCCCCCAGATAGGACGCGCGGACTTCGGCATTGGCCAGCACATCGCGGAAGCTGCCATTTGCCAGAAGCGTGCCGCGTTCGATGGCGATGGCGCGGTCGATCAGCGGTTCCATCGCGGGCAGGTCATGTGAAACCATGAGAAACGTAAATCCGCGCTGTCGCAAATCCTGGATCAGCTCGGCGATCATGCCGATTTCACCACTCGTCAGACCCGCAAACACTTCATCCAGCAGCAATACTTTCGCGCCGGTTGCCAATGTGCGGGCAAACTCAAGCTTACGCAGATCCCCCATGGCCAGCTCTGACGCGGGCCGGTCAAGATCGGCGGCGGCAAAGCCTACAGATGCGGCGATTTCATCTTCGCGTTTGCGGTCAATTGTGCCGAAGATCATTGCACGCAAGCTGTCCGGCATCAGGCCGACCCGTATATTCTCGCGCACACTCAGATCAGAAAAAGGGCGCGGCACTTGATAGGTGCGACTGATGCCAAGGCCAATCCGGTCGGGGGTAGAAAGGTTTGATATTTCCTGACCCATAAAGGTGATTGTGCCGCTCGTCTGTTTCAACTCGCCCATAATCTGGCTGAAGACAGTGGTTTTGCCTGCGCCATTGGGGCCGATCAAACCCAGCGATTCACCCTGCGCCAGATCAAAGCTGAGATCATTGGTGGCCGTAAGACCACCGAAGCGTTTGACCAGATTGCGGATCTCCAGCGCGTTCATGTCTTGGCCCCCCGCAGGCGGGCCACACCGCTGTCGATGATCGCCATGATGCCCTTTGGCTGGTACATATAGATCAATAGCGCGATGGCTCCGTAGACAAAGAACCTCTCCTGCCCCGGTAAAAAGGGGCGCAGCCATTCCAGTAGGAAGACCATAAAAAATGCGCCGATGATCGGGCCGAGGATGGTCCCTGCCCCGCCGATTAGAACCGCGACGATGATCTGGAACAAAACGTTGATATCAAAGAAAGCCCGTGGCGTGATGGTGCCAAGGTAATGCGCATAGAACGCACCGCCCAATCCTGCAACAGCGGCCGATACGAGAAAGGCAAAGCTTTTCAGGCGGGTGGTAGAAAGCCCTGACCCGCGCACGGATTCCTCATTCTGTCCAATGGCCCAAAGCGCCGTGCCAAGGCGTGTGCGCATCAGCAACCAGGCAAAAAGCGCCACCGCGAGCATCAAACTAACGGCAAGGTAATACCCGTTCTCGGCACCGCGTGTGAGCGCAGGCAACCGCGAAATGCCTCGTGTGCCACCGGTCAGATCGGGGCGGATAACGGGGACAAGCTGATACATCAGTTCCATCACCGCCAGAGTTACGAGGGCAAAATAACTGCCTTTGATCCGCAGGGCTGGCAGCAGCACGATCAGACCGCCGAACATAGTCACCAGAACAGCAATCGGGATCGAAGCCTCCACCGGAAAGCCATAGCGGCGTGTCAGTATCGCCGTGGTGTAAGCCCCGATGCCAACAAGAAACGGATGACCAAAAGAGATGTATCCGGTCCGGCCAGACAGGATATCCCAAGAGATGGCAAAAATGGCGAGGTAGCACGCAAAGATCATGGTGCGCAGCGTGCCACGTCCGACAAGTTCGGGCATCAGCAGCATACCGGCGATAAACAGCGCCCAGAGAATAAAGTGGTGAGGACGGAGGTTCACGTTAATGTTCCTCCCGTCCGAATAGACCCTGTGGCCGCACAATCAGCACGCCGATAATCAGCAACATCGTAAAGACCCCGCGCAATTCGGGTGCCCAGACGGCCACAATTATGATCTCGAGAAAGCCAATGATATGCGCCACAATCAGTGTGCCAATGATTGATCCGATCCCGCCGACGATAACAATCGCCACAGAGATGATGACGGGCGCCACCCACATATTTGGCGATAGCTGCGTGTAGCTGGCAAAGAACACACCACCCGCAGCACCAAGGCCGCCCGAAATCGCCCAAGTGATCATGTTGATGCGATCCGGATCGACACCCGAAATCGCCGCACCTTTCTGATCCATCGACACCGCTTGCATGGCGCGGCCTGTGTGAGTGCCACGGATAAAGGCATAAAGCGCCAGAATAATGATCCAGCTCATCAGTGTGGCAGCAAGGATGTTATAGGTCACCTGCGCGCCTGATATCGTCACCACACCGGGGATGATCGGCAGCAGGATTTTGGACGCATCGCCAAAGACAAGCACAACGGCTGACTGCATGATAACAGCCAAAATCAGCGTTGAAATCTCTACCGCAACGGCGTCACCCTTGAGGGGTTTTACGATCAGGCGGTGCTTGAGCAGACCCATGATCGCCCCGACTGCAACCGCGCCCGCGAAACCTATCAGCTTGGGCAGACCCAACTGTTGGGACAGCCAGAAATAGATATAGCCACCGACCATGATATAGGCGCCATACGCGAGGTTCAGCGTGCGCCCGATCGAGAAGATCAGCATGAAGCCCATCGCGATAAGCGCGTAAAGACCGCTGAGCAAAAGCCCTTGGATGATGATCTGCAACATCAGATATTTGCCTGTATGGGAGGGTAAGGCGGACCCGTTCAGGCCCGCCTGAGGTTCGTTTTACTTCACCCAGCTTGGGACTTCGAACTCGGTATTGGCGTATTCAAAGGGATACACCACGCCAACGCTGCCGTCTTCTTTCCACTGGATAACCACCATGGACGGCTGGGCATCATCGTAAGGTGCCGTCAGATCGAACCGCGCGTTCTGAGGGTATGTCCGGCCAGTCACTTCTTCTTCTTCCCCGTGCTGCCAGAAACCGTAGCGCAGCCATAGCTTGCCGTCTTTTTCCAGCTTCAGGTCCTGCTTGAGCATCGCCGCGTTCCACGCTTTGACGTCTTCGAACCCGCCAGCTTCTTCGGCGGCGGCCATCGCCTGTTTCAGACCGTGATAGGCGTTGAACCCGTTAAAGTGGGGCATCTTGGGTCGGCTGTCATACTTGGCCTGATAGTCCTCGACGAACTTGGCACTGACAGGATCAAGCTCGAACCCGACGGAAGGGATTGGGGACAGTGTGGAAATGCCGCCACCTGCACCGCCCGTGTCTTCCCAGTACTCCAGCCCCAGCGCCGAGACGTTCACGCCGGTCATCGCCATTGGCACTTGCAGCTTCACGTATTGCGATGAAATGACCTGCGAGTTGACAGAAGACACCTGATAGATGAAGTCCGCCCCGGAGGCCTGAGCTTTGGAAAAGAGCGGCGCAAAATCGACGGTGCCGATGTCATATGTGATGATCTCTTTGGTCTCGATCCCGGCAACTGGACCCAGTGCATCGGTTACAAGACCGGTGATCGCCTCACCAAAGGCTGTGTCTTCGGCCAGAATGACAACCGATTCCCAGCCCATTTTCGCCTTCAACACATCGGCACCGAAGTTGATATAGAGCGTTGCCAGCGCTTCGTCGCTTGCGATGTTCATAAAGTAGGGGGCCATCAGGTCAGGGTCCTCGATAACCATATCGATGATCCCGATGTAGCTGGTCCATGTGTCCAGCGTCGGGATCTGGAATTCCTGCATACGGGGCAACCAACCAAGGCTTACATCGTCGATGGAACCCGAGATCACAAAATCGACTTCTTCCGTTTCGGCCAGATATTCGTAAGCTTTAACACCTTCGGTCACGTCCTCGCCGGTGTCGGCGGTGACCATGACAACCTGTTCACCCATCACACCGCCTGCGGCGTTCAGCTCTTCGATCGCCATCTCGGCACCGCGCAATGTGGAAAGACCGGTGTCAGAAGAAAGCGATCCGATAAACCCAACCTTGATGTCTGCCATCGCTGTCGTGGCCATGAGGGTCGCGGCCACAGAGGCAGCAATACTGTAACTAACTTTCATGAAAATCTCCCTTGTTGGTATGAATGCCCCGTTTTTCCGAGGTCTACTGTATTCTGTATTCTGTATTCTGTATACAGTACGCAGAAGCAGAGACCGATCAATGTTTTTCTGATTTTTTGTGGTCATGTGGTGGGGATGTCGCCGTTAACGCTGTGAATAACAGCATCAACGTCGATCTCTACAACCAATCCGGGCTGCGTCAGACCGGCGGTGACAGCCGTCAATACGGGATCGATTCCCTCAAATACTTCGCCATGCGCCTGTATAAAGCCAGCCGCATGAGACATTTCTGTCAGATAGACGCGGACGCGTGCCACATGTCGCAACTCGGCCCCGACTTCGCGTAGGAATTCTTCGGTCCGCATCAGGATATATTTCGTCTGCGCATAGGCATCATAAGGCGCATGGATTTTGCCCGTCGGCTCTAACGCTGTGGTTCCAGCCGTATACGCAAATGGGCCGATACGCTTGGCGCGGGCATAGCTGCCGATGTCTTCGAACCGCCCGCCTGCCTTATGGATTTGAACGCTCATGTGGCCAGACGCGTGCGGATTGCATCGGCTGCCGTATGCAGGGCGGCAGTCTCCGCTTCGGTCAGACGCAGCTCCTCGATTTTAATCATGCCGCCTTGGCCCAGATGGGCAGGCACACCCAGCACAACATCGTCGATCCCGTATTCCCCGTTTAACATGACGGACACCGGCACCGGACCGGTACGGGCCCCTCGCATGTGATCGATCAGTTCGATCGTTGCGTGGGCCGGAGCGATAGTGGCAGAGCCGGACTTCTTCAGCGCTACGACCTGACCGCCACCGGTAATTGCGTCCTTCACACAGGCCTTGACCTGCTCTTCGCTCAGAAAAACATTCAGCGGCCTGCCTTTGATCGTCGCCCGCGAGGGGATCGGTGCCATCTCTTCGCCATGCGAGCCGAGCGTGATGGCATCCACATCGGCGGGCGACACACCCGCCATCATCGCCAGCGCATTACGAAAACGACTGCTGTCGAGCGTTCCGGCCATGCCAAGAACCCGTTCGCGCGGGAAACCTGTGACGCGCAGCATCTCGGTTGTCATTTCGTCCAGCGGATTCGTGACCACAATCACGACGGCATTGGGTGCTTCTGACCGTATCGCTTCACCTGCCTGGCGGATCACCCGTGCATTTACATCGATCAGATCAGCGCGGGTCATACCCGGAGAACGGGCGCGGCCAGCAGTCACAACGATAACCTCTGCACCTGAAACGAGATCTAGCGTTTCGCCACCGATGCAGCGGCCAGCGGCACCCGTGATGCCGGAGGTATGGTTCAGATCAAGCGCAGTTGCGGCAGCCATGCCGGGCGCAATGTCGATCAAAACGATCTCCTCGGCCATGTCCGCCCGCGACGTCAGATGTGCGATGTTGCCACCCACGCCTCCTGCTCCGATTAACGCGAGCTTGCCCAACCGGCGTGCCTTGCGCGGACTGCGCGATGGTGCCTGCCATTTCGGGGCGCGGCGATATAGCGTCCGCCGCATGGACGTCGCCCCATCGGTGCGCACAGGTGCGGGCATTTCGACCGGACCATCAACCAGCTTTAATCCCAAACGTTCAGCACTTTCACGCGCCAGCGCCGTGACGATATCACCCGGCATCACTTCAACAATCAAACGGCCGCGCTGCCGCGCGTCTTCAACTGTATCGGTGCCGATGACGCGCCCTTGTGTCATTCGCTCTGACCGTCCACTGCCTCAATGGCGCGGGTTGCGGCCTCGACCGCGGTGTTCACCGAATCTTCTGAACCGGAAATAAACAGCCGCCCGAAACGGCCAACGGCACGCACCTCGACCATGTCGATGTCGGCGGCTTTCTCGGCCTCATTCGCAGCGATGGAGATATAAGCAGCAGGCGCACATTCGATGATGCCCAGCGTTTGCCCCGGGACCAGCAGTGAACCCTTGCGCCATTTGTTCAAAAGCTGCGCCTGATATGGCTCTACGCTTGTGATAATCTGGGTATTGGTGATCGACGGTTTTAGGCGGTCCGACATAGTGGCGCCCAACTCTGCCAGCATCGCATCGCGGGCAGCCGAAACTTCGGCGTTGGAAGGGGAACGCAGGATGAAGAACCCGAATTCACGCTCGACCATTTGAGTCGTCGCCTCGACACTGGATGCTTTCAAGGCGCGGTCAATCAGGGAAAACACACCGTTGCCCGGCGCGAATTCACCGATCAGAACAGTATCGCCCGACAGCGGCACAGAGCCTTGCACCGTGGCACCATTGTAGGCGGCGAATTTGGGTTGCAAATTGTCGATCTGCATCAAGGCCCGAATGGTGATCCCGCTCATTTGCCATATTCCTTATAGATGTCGCGCCAGGGTCGGCTTTCATAGGCCACGCGCTTGATGTTGATCAGATGTAATGCTGTGACATTGTCAGATGTGATGGAGCCGGACCATGTGCCGGTGCCCAGCATGAAAGAAGGCTCTAAATCGGTAGAATAGCCCATGCCGCCCATGATTGCCGGTGTATTGACCAGAACACGACCTGTCGGGATTGTCGCGAATTTGGCAACAATCGACGGATCGTCGCAGTGCAATACCGATGAATGCCCCCATCCTTCGAAACGCGCGATCTGTTGAGAAAGCTCAAGCCCGTGTTCGGAGCTCTTTGCCTCGTAAAAGGCCAAGACGGGGTTTAATTTTTCTGCAGACAACGGACGCTGCCAGCCGATCTCGGTTTCCTCGGATACCAGGCACCGTGTACGTGGCGGGATCGAGAATTGTGCCGCATCCGCCAGCGCTTGCGGCGATTGCCCCACACGTTCCGCATTCATCGCTTGTTTGCTGGTAAAGATCACATTGGCAAGACGATCGGCCTCGGCTGGCGTGCAAAAATATGCGCCCTTCAGCTTCATCTCGTGACGCAGGTCGCGGGCAATTTCCGGGTCCGCGATCACCGCCTGCTCGGAGACACAAGCCGTGCCATAGTCGAAACATTTGGACGTCACGATCATCTCGGCCACTTCGGCCAGATCGCGCTTTTTCGATTTGTGCACGTAGCATGGTACGTTGCCTGCCCCCACCGCCAGCGTCGGCTTGCCAGAGGAATAGGCCGCTTTGACCATCGCAGGACCACCCGTCGCCATGACCACAGAGGTCCGGCGATGGCTCATCAGTTCGGCAGTGCCCTGGATCGTCACCTGATCCATGCATTGAATGAGTCCCTTGGGTGCGCCCATCTGTTCGGCCACGCGGGCCATGATCCGCACCGTTTCCATCCCGCACTTCACCCCGCGCGGATGCGGCGCGCAGACAATTGCGTTGCCAGCTTTGACCGCCGACAGCACCTTGAAGATAATTGTAGACGTCGGGTTGGTCACCGGAACGAGCGCTGCAACAACGCCCATCGGTTCGCCAAATGCGGCAATCTTGGTCGCGTCATCGCGCCAGAGCATACCTAGCGTGGTGATGTCGCGCAGATACTCCGCAACAGAAAGAGAGTTGAACAGGTTCTTGACCCGCTTGTCCTCAACATTGCCGTAGCCAGTTTCATCAACCGCCATCTGGCCCAGACGTTCCGCTTCGGGCTCAATTGCGCGGGCCATCGCTTCGACAATGGCGTCTACATGCGCAGGATCAGTCCCTAAAAAGGCTTTGTAGGCCTCAAACGCGGTTTCCGCCATGCGTCGGGCGGCGGCGATAGATTGAAGATCGGCGTCCATTATCGGCCTCCCGGCGTGAGGGCATCAAAGGTGCGGCGTGCATCGTCGATGGAGTTTGCGGTAATGCCCATCGTCTCTAGTCTGCGACCGGATGCGGCGATGTCTGCGTCAAGGATGGCACCGGTAAGCGCGATCATCGCGCGGGTTTGTGGCACGTCGATCCCAGCAAGTTCAGCGGCGGAGCTCAGCGGCACAAGCGAACCGATCACACCGTCACGCAGCATTATACGGGCCGCATTTGGGTCAGGTACGGGGCGCGCGCCCTCCCCCTTTTGCGGACCGGTGTGGTTTGCAATCCATTCATCAGTATCGGGTAGTCCACGCACACCAAAAGCGCGTGCAACTTGTCGCCGCTCTTCGGCCATAGCTTGGATAAGGCGCATCTGGTCAGAACCGATCAGGCTGGCAAACGTCAGGTTTTCCGGCAGGGGCACACCGCCCATCGGAACGGTCACACCGCCGGATGCCAAACCCGGACCGCCCATCACAAGTGCCGGAATATTCACAGCCGCAGACAGGTCCGCAAACCCGCTGGCGAGGACGGAATCGACTTCATCTAGATTGGGCAGGATATGCGACAGACCGGCAATGGCTTCACTGCGCCCCCGCGGAAGGGTCGCTGCAACCACTGGGCCACGTGCAGAAAGCGCAAGTGTCGTGCCTTCTGGTTTGAACCAGAACGGCAATCCTTGGGTTTCGACCAAAGTTACATCAGCCGTGCCTCCCCCTAAGCGCAACATCCAGGCGGCCTCAACCGCGCCCAATGATCGACCCGGTGCGAGGACCAGCACCTGCCCGTCGGCCAGATGGTCTGCCAATACCATGGCATAGGTGCGTTGTTTATGGATTGGTCCGGTCAGAAAGATAACTTCCGCACCGTCCACTGCCGCATCCAACTCTGCCGTCAGCTTGATCGACGACGCGCCACTATCGACTTGATAGGACCCAAGCGGCCCTGCACCGCGCAGGGCAATGCCAGAGGACGCGCGCAGCTGCTCCAGCTCTTTCCCGTAAGCGGAGAAAAGCGTGACATCGCAATTTTCGGCCAAGGACAACGCAGCAATCAGGCGTGCATCCGCACCTCCGCCCAACACCGCAATGCGGTTGAAACGGGGGGGCGTGGCCACAGCGCTGCTGCGGGACTGGCTTGCCACTCGGGCAAAATCCTCAAAATCGGCGGGCATGGGCGGACCTCTGGCTTGGGGTTACGCGCTCAGACCGTCGAGGATCGCTTCCAGCTCGTCGTGCGGACGCGCGATCACATGGACAGATACAACTTCGCCCACTTTGTTTGCTGCTGTAGCACCGGCGTCTGTCGCCGCCTTCACAGCACCGACTTCGCCGCGCACGAGGGTGGTAATCAGACCGCCGCCCGCTTTGGACTGGCCGACGATGGTGACGCTGGCCGCTTTGACCATGGCATCCGCCGCTTCAATTGCGCCGACAAGGCCGCGTGTTTCGATCATGCCAAGAGCCATTTGGCCCGGTGTTGGTGATTTTGCCATTGGAGGTATTCCTTTGAGATTGAGATAAGTGAGTGTCAGACGCTGATGCGGTCCACGATTGCGACAATTGCCAGATCGACCGGTGCAGAAGACAGCCCCTGCGCCATGCGGGCGGCTGAACCTTGGGTCAGCAGGACCGTGTCGCCGACTCCTGCGCCAACGGTATCGGGGGCGACCATGCCTGCGGCGAGAACCGTACCGGCAGCGTCAATGATATCGACGACAAGCAGGGTCTGACCGGTCAAGCGTTCTGCTTTGACTGTGGCTGTAACAGTACCTGTGATGCGGCCAAGCTGCATTCAGAGTGTCCTTAGATAACGGGCGGTTTCAACGGGTGTGACTTGTTCGGCGAAGAACCCCTGCTCGCGTTCACACATCTGGCAATAGATCTCCCATGTGACATCGCCCATGACATCCTTGAGCCAGTCAGAACCACGTGCCAGTTCGATCGCCGTACCCAGATCGGTCGGGATCGGCTCTCCGTGGCACTCCTCATAGGCGTTGCCGAGCGTGGGTTCTGTCGGCTCCATCTTCTGTTCTATGCCGTCCAGACCGGCTGCCAGATCGGTTGCCATCAGCAAATAAGGATTGGCATCTGCACCGGCATCGCGTTTTTCGACCCTGACCGCCTTTTCCGTTCCTTCGATAATACGCAGCGCAACTGTCCGGTTATCCGGACCCCATGATGTGTTGACCGGGCAGAAGGTATAAGGCGCGCGGCGCCGGAAGCCGTTGGGCGTAGGAGAACCACAGATTGCCGCTTCTCCCATCCGTTTTTGCAAACCGGCGGTGAACTGTCGGCCCAATTCGTTCAATTTTCCGCCGTCAGAAAAGGCGTTCTTTCCATCTTTCCAAAGCGAATAATGGACGTGAAAACCATTGCCGGATTGTTCAAAAAACGGCTTGGGCATAAAGGTCGCGAGGTATCCGTGGGCGATGCCCAACTGGCGCACCAGCGATTTGAAAAGAACGACGCGGTCTGCTGATAAAAGCGCATCATCATACCGGATGTTCACTTCGACCTGACCAGCGGCATATTCGGGGTTGGATTGTTCAATGGGAATGCCGCATTCGTTAATCTGGCGGCGGATCGGCCCGACAATATGTTCCATCCGCGCGGCACGGCCAAGGCCGTATACCTGAATACCTTCATCACGGGGCAAACCTGTTTCCGGGTCTAGCAGATAGAACTCAAGCTCAGCGCCGGTCGAGACATCAAATCCCATTTCCTTTGCGCGCTCCACCTGTTTGATCAGAGCCTGACGCGGATCAATCGGAACAGGTTTGTGGTCCATCCCCTCGGCACGGGCGAAACAAACGGCCACCCCTTCTTCCCAAGGGATCGCAACGGGCTTTGTCATCGGAAACATATGCATGTCCGGATAACCGTTATCGAAGTTCACATAAGGGCTGTCCCAGACATCACAGTTCGAATCGATGGCCAGCATTGCAATAGACAGCGCATTTCCGTCAGCGCAAATCGTTTCCCAATGCGACGCGGGAATACGTTTCCCACGCATAATTCCGTTCAGATCCCCAAGACCCAGAATAACAGTATGAGTGCCTTCAGGCAGGCTGAAATCCGTGTTCATATGATCTGTCGCCCGGTCGAGAATCTAATTGTTTTTGTGTGTATTCTGTATACAGTATTCACGAAACCAATGACCTGACAAGGAAAAATAGGCCGATGACACGAAATTCCTGCATCGTCGTAGGGGGCGGAATTGCCGGCCTGATGACAGCGCTGCATTTGCAGCGGCGCGGCGAACAGGTGACGTTGATCGACCGCTGGGAGCCGGGCCATGCCCGCGCTGCCTCGACCGACTATAACCGTGTTATCCGTGCCATTTCGGGTCGTGACGAATTCTATACTCGTTGGGCGCGCGAAAGCCGGGCCATGTGGCTCGAGATGCAGGCCGAATGCGGGCTGAACCTGATGTACGAATGCGGTGCGCTGATCCTCGCCACCAAGGGGCATTGCGACTGGGAAGACGCAACAGCCGACACCTTTGATAAAGTCGGGGTGCCCTACTACAAGTTTACCCGCGACGAGGTCCGCGCACGGTTTCCACAGTTCAAAGTCGACGAAATCGACTATGCCTTGTTCGAGCCTGAAGCAGGGCTGTTGATGGCGCACCGCTGTGTGCTTGCCGGGCTTGATCTATTCAAACGCGCAGGCGGCGTCGTGAAGCGGGGGACCGTGACAACAGATGCACAAGAGCGTCCGATGTTGGATGGTGCCCCCTTGCAGGCCGATCTGATCGTGATTGCGACGGGCGCATGGATGTCAGAGATGTTTCCGCGCACAATCAAACCGATCAGCGCGATCATGGGCATCAACGTGCTTTATACTTCGACACCCGACGGGTCCGATCAGTTCGATATGGAAAACATGCCTTGCTGGATTGATCACGGTCAGGGCAGTTTCGGCATTCCGTCATCCGAAGGGTCCGGCGTCAAGGCGGCGGTGGTCATCCCCAATACACCCATCGACATCAACAACGATGAACGGTTGATCGAGAAAGCATCGCTTGCCAAAACGCGCCAGTACATCCGCCACCGCCTGCCGGGTCTGGAAGGTCAGCGGGTTGTGGACAGCAAATTCAATCAGGTGATCCTGACACCGGACACGCATTTCATTGTCGACTGGCATCCCGAGCACGAGAACGTTCTGTTTGCAGGAGGATGCTCAGGGCACCTGTTCAAACACGGTCCTGTATTTGGTGATTTTGTGGCGGGTGTTGCGGTGCGCGATTACGGGACGGCCGACCGGTTCAAGATCACCGGACGGCGCAAATTATCCCCCAAGGAAAGCCCCTCAGGCCGGTGACATATCCGCGTAGACCGTCGCATTCGGGCAGCGGCCCGCGTCAAAATCAACCCCGAGATCAAGCGCATTCTGGCAAGCTTTGGCACATTGGCAATGACCGCAGGTCTGTGCCAGTTCCAAGGCCAGTCCCCGATCCGCATCAATAAGCGCAGGCGTCACACCGTACTGCGCGGCCAGCGCCTCCATGCGGTCTCGCGTGCCGGCTTTGCTGGTGGACAGGCGTCTGAAATCAGCGCGGCTCAGCCCCATATCTGACAACTCAAGCTCTGACGGCGCGCGATCGCGGCCTGTGAAAAAACCTCTGAAAAATGTCGCGATGGTCATATGTAATTCTCCCGAATGCGGATTATGCAAGAGGAATACACTTGGATTCGGCGACGTGTCCTTGATCTGGATCACATTCGAGCGCGGGTCTACGTGGGAATTGCACCGCGAAAGAATTCCCCGACCTGTTTGGCAAACAAATCAGCCGATACATCACTCGCATCAAGCTCGGCCACAGCCTTGTCTGTCACCTCTTCGGACAGCACCTTACCCCTGCTGCGGCGCAGGAATGTCGAGACATAGTCGGGCGCGTATTCAGGGTGAAACTGTACCGACATCGCAGGAAAATCATACGCCAGTGCAGCAACGGGGCAGTAGTCTGCTTTGCCAATCACCGTTGCACCCGGCGGGATTTCCGTGACCTGATCCTGATGCCACACGTGTCCGGTGACTTTCTGCCCGTCGATATCAAAAGCACGCACGCCGACTTCGGCAGCACCAATCTTTTCGGCTTTGCCACCAAAGACATCCGCCATGATCTGATGCCCGAAGCAAACACCGAACATCGGTTTTCCTGCGTCGCGTGCATCAATCAACCAGTCGCGCAGTGGCTGCATCCATGGCGTATCGTCGTAAACGCCCTTGTCAGACCCTGATATGATGTAACCGTCATAGTCGTCCGGTGGCGGAAGCGGTGCACCCTGAACAACATCAACTACTGTAAAATCGGCCTCAGGCAGATCACGCGAAGCCCATGCCGCAAGCAAAGCCCCGAACTTTGCCTGATCGCTTTGATATTCCGGCAACCAGACACACAGATCGAGAACAGCAATCCTCACCAGTCATAGGCGCGGTCGATTCCCGCCATCTTCACCCCGGTAAACGCGGACGCTTGCAGGCTCAGCGCGCGCAGGTCTTCAACCTCAAGGTTGTGCACAGAGGATTTGCCGCACGCCTTCGCCAATGCGGTGATCTCCATGGTCATAGCCGTCAGGTATCGTGCGACCCGTTCAGCCCCCGCTGTAGGATCCATGCGTTTTTCCAACTCGGGGTCTTGCGTCGCGATGCCGACAGGGCAACGGCCCGTGTGACAATGGTGGCAAGCACCCGGCGAGGTACCAAGCGCGGCGTAATCCTCAAGGTAGCGGGGCGAGTTGCAGCCCATCGCGATCATCGAAGCGTTTCCGATCATCACCGCATCAGCCCCGAGGGCGAGGCATTTTGCAGCATCCACACCGGAGCGGATACCACCCGCCGCGACCAGTTGCACCTTGCCGGTCATGCCGCATTCATCCAGCGCCTCACGTGCCGCGCGGATGGCGGACATTGTGGGAATACCGGTATGATTCAGCAGCAATTCGGGCGACGCGCCGGTGCCGCCTTCGGCACCGTCAACCACCACCACATCAGCGCCTGCTTTCGCAGCAACAGCAACGTCAAAGCGCGGGCGGGTTGCGCCCATTTTGATGAATATCGGCACCTGATAATTCGTGGCGATGCGCAGCTCTTCGATTTTGACGGCCAGATCGTCCGCCCCCAGAAAGTCAGGATGGCGGATGGTGGAGCGCTGATCGACACCTTCAGGCAGCGTGCGCATTTTCGACACCCGCGGCGAGACTTTCATCCCAAGCAGAAGCCCGCCTGTGCCAGGTTTTGCCCCTTGCCCCACGACCAACTCCAGCGCATCAGCACGGCGCAAATGGTCAAGGTCCACGCCATAACGCGCCGGCGACATCTGATAGAGCAAGCGTTGCGAGGCAGCGCGTTCTTCTTCCAGCATCCCGCCTTCGCCGGTGCAGGTCATTGTCCCGACTTTAGACGCACCATGGCCCAGCGACGCCTTGGCCGAAGCGGACAGCGCACCAAAGGACATAGAGGCAATATAGATCGGGATATCCAGCTCTATCGGCTTTTCGACCAGCCCCTTGCCGACACCCAAGACTGTCTTTGTCTCACATTTCTCGCGGTACCCTTCCAGCGGCAGACGCGTCATCGTGGCCGGAACAAAGGTCAGATCGTCAAAGGTCGGCAGTTGCTTGTTGAAGGTATTGTAGCCGCGCACCTGATAGCGACCAAGTTGCGCCAGTGCGTGAACCTCGGAAATCGCTTCAGGAGTCCAGCGGGTAGAGCCGCCTTCGTCGTAGGATGACGGAACGCCCGCCGGACGCCCCTCAACCGCGCCTGCATCACGAAACCGGATTTCGTCTTCCGACGCCATTTCAAAAGGGTATTCATAAGGCGCGTCGATCTTGGCGTGATCCATATCACCCCCGTTTACGATGCCTGCCTGTCCGCCGTCATTATCTTCTGCCATGTCTTATATCCCGTCTCTGCGGGGTGGAGGTGACCTCCACCTTACGTCTCACTCGTAAGGTGGGCACCGGCCCACCCGTGTTCTCAGATCATCAACCACGCACTTGCATCGCGCGCTTCAAAATACCAAAGCCGCTGGCCCGACACCATTTTGCGCCAGTCACGGCTGCTATCGACCAATCCCAACGGCTCCAGAATGGCGTCAACTTCGGCCACCTCTTCGGCCGTGGGCTCAATAACGTTCACATCCACGCCAAGGCTTTCAATCGGACCGGCCACCCAGACTTCGCCTTCCCACAGCGCGTCGGCACAGCTTTCGCCTGCACCACCCAACGCAATGATTTTGCCCGCGTGCGCCATGAAACCGGACTGGTATCCGATGGTCCCTTCGACCACGATATTGCCACCCTTCATCGCAACGCCACAGCGCGGACCCGCATCCCCTTTGACGTGGATCGTACCGCCGATCATGGCAGCACCGCAGGACATGCCCGCACGACCGCCAACCTCTATATGCCCTTTGGCCATACCCTCGCCTGTTGCCCAGCCGGAGTTGCGCTCGATCGTCAACCGCGAACCGGTGTTCAGTCCGCCGCAGTAGTATCCGACCGACCCTTCAAAGGTGATGTCGGCCCCATCCGGCAGGCCCACGCCCAGATTGTGCCGTGACAGTGTATCAACCACACGGATCGGCTTGCCCGTCTTGCAGGCCTCTTGCAGTTCTTCGTTGATCTCGCGGATATGCCGCTTGCCGACTTCGATAACGATTTCACTCATGCCGCCATGCTCCGGTTGCCAACGCCCCAGATGCCGAAAAGGCTTGGGCCATCATGGTTGATGACGTCACATTCATCGGTAAAGACCGTGCGCACCGCCTGTTCTTCTGTCGCGGCAGCAAGCTCCCCATTCTGTTCGATCACCACCAACGGCTTCATGGCAAAGCGGTCCTTGGCATAGCCAATCCCGTCCGGTGTCGCGATCATAAAGGTAAAGACGCCATCAATAGAGGTGATCGATTTGCGCAAGGCTTGCTCCATCGTCAGCCCCTGCTTCATCTGGTCAGACACCCAGACCGCGATCAATTCACTGTCGTTCTCTGTCAGGAAGCGGTAGCCCGCCCGCCGCAGATGATCGCGCTGCGTATAGTAGTCGGTAATCTGCCCGTTATGCACGATGGCCACATCCGAGAAAGGTCGCGCCCAGAACGGGTGCGACGCATTGGGCAGCACGCTTGATTCTGTCGCCAGCCGCGCATGGCCCAACCCGTGTGTGCCAATCATATCGTGGACTTTGTGTTTTTCGCTGACCTGTTCGGCCCCGCCGATATCCTTGACGATCTCCAGCGAGCGGCCACAGGACTGGATCTCGATCCGTCCCGAAAGCTCGTCTGCGTCTGATACCCATGCCGCCAGATCAGTCGGATCGCTGATCTCCATGCGAAAGCAATAGTGCTTGCTGGCGTCGCTTATGATCTTGGGATCGCTCAAAAAATCGCCACCATGTTCGCGCAGCGTCGCGCGGAACAGGTCCAGATCGGCGTCCATCTGGCCTTTGTTGAACCCCATACCGCGCAGGACATACCCGCTGTCCATCGGTGCGCCGTAAACGGCAAATCCGGTGCTGTCGGCCCCGCGATGTTCCTGTGCTGCCATCAGCGCTACAAGGTCACGCCCCACAGCTCCCGGTGCGTTCAAGATCCGCCCTGCAATCCCACACATGCGCTTCTCCCTCGGTGAATGTTTCGGATACTGTATACAGTATTCAGGCTATGGCAAGAGGCTGATTGCGCCTACTGCATTTCTGTATACAGTGTTCAAAAATACATTCCTGAGGACTTATGGCTCTGCGCAGTATCACCACCCAACGTCGCCGGTTGGCAGACGAAGTATATGACCAGTTGGTCAAGGCAATCATGGACCGCGAAATCGGCCCCGATGACCGCCTTGTCCAAGAGAAGCTGGCCGCCGAGCTGGACATCAGCCGCACACCTGTGCGCGAAGCATTGCTGCGCCTTGAGAAAGAGGGCGTGCTGCATCTGGCCAATTCGGGCGGCTTCCGTCTGGCCAAGATCAGCGAAGAAGAAACGCTTGAACTTTATCAGGCGAGGGCCGCTATCGAAGGTCAGGCAGCGCGCATCCTCGCTGCACGCCAAAATCCGTCAGAACTGGAAAATCTACGCGCACTGATCACAAAGCATGAAACGCTAAAGAACCCGAGCACGCGTGATTATTTCGTCGCCAACCGCGCCATTCATCGCGCGTTTATGGAGGCTGCCGGTAATCGCTTTCTGCTCGAAATGTTTGATATGATCTGGGGTCGCGCCATGGCGTTTCACCTTTTTGCAGCGATCGAAAATGCCGATATTGCCAAATCTCTCGGCAATCACATCGAACTGGTGGACGTCATCGCCACAGGTGACCGCGCCGCTGCGCTGGAAGCCTTTACCGCACATATTCAGGACGGCTTTGAACTTCATCTCGACGGGATACGTCAAAGCATCTGATCTACCGGCCTGCCAACAGGTTTTTCGCATGATTTCGCGGAATGACGTTCCGTTCTGCGGTATTGGCTTGTTCAAATTTCCTGCATAGTCTTCACTCAGCAGAGTCGGCGCATCTTGTGGAGGAACCGTGCCGATGTTTGACCTTGGGAGGGGATCAATGCGCGAATTAGAGGTGCCGCAATGACGGCAATGACACCTGAGGCCGCCGTGCAACATGTGGTCAGCACCAATCCGACTTTTGCAGTCCACAACATCACGGTGCGCGGCGTATCCATCAAAGCATTCAAGAATATTCCGGGCACTGTTCCCGGCCTTCTTGCCGCCGGTTGGGCACAGCACGGCGACGGCCAGCTGGAATATATCGCATACGAAAACGAAAGCTGGACCTACGCAGAATTCACCGCGTCGGTTTATCGACTGGGCCATGCCCTGCGCGACGATCTTGGGATGAAATCGGGGGACCGCATTGCGATTGCGATGCGCAATTATCCCGAACTCTTGATGTTGGTCCTTGCTGTTTCTTCCATCGGCGGCGTGGTTGTTTTCGTCAATGCATGGTGGACGACAGAAGAGCTCGACTATGCCCTGCGCGACAGCGAGGCCAAAGTGGTCTTTGCCGACGGTGCCCGTATGGAACGTTTGCAGCCGCTCAAGGAAACATTGGGCCTCACATTGATCGGCGTGCGTGATGGCGAAGGCCAGACCGCGCTTGATCTGAGCACATTGCGCGATGGTGCTGCCTCTGACACGGCCCCCGATGTCACTATAGATACCGATGGTGATTTCGCGGTCATGTATTCCTCAGGCACGACGGGCCATCCCAAAGGTGTGGTTCAAACCCACCGCGGAGCGGTGAACGCGGTTTTCAGCTGGCTCATGCAGTCGGTCATCGCACCACTGATTGATCCCCCTGCCCCGGATGCGCCCGCCGCGCCGCGCCCTTCTGCTCTGGTCGTGACGCCGCTCTTTCACGTCACTGCGACCCACCCGCTGTTCCTGCTCAGCCTGCCTGCGGGCGCTAAAATTACCCTGATGCACAAGTGGGACGCAGAAGAGGCCGTGCGGTTGATACGCGACAACAGCATCACGCGCTTTCTGGGTGTACCGACACAATCTGCCGAATTGATGGAAGCGGCCAAACGCATGGGCGAAGGGCTGCCCACGATGGACTATCTTGGTTCCGGCGGCGCAAAGCGTCCTGCCGCACAGGTGGCCCAACTTGCCGAAGCTTTCCCCAACGCAGGTGTCGCAACCGGTTGGGGCATGACAGAGACGAACGCGCTTGGCATTGGCATGATCGGCGACGATTATAAGGCGCGGCCGGAATGTGCCGGCAAATTGCATCCTCCCGTTCAGGAATTGCGGATGCTGGATGACCACGGCAACGATGTGCCCAACGGCACGATCGGCGAGATTGCAGTCAAAGGACCGCAGGTCATGCGGTGCTATCTGAACAAACCAGATGCGACCGCCGAAACGGTCGTCGACGGCTGGCTGCGTACCGGAGATCTGGGTGTGCTGGATGACGAAGGATACGTCACCATTCTGGACCGCAAGAAAAACATCATTATCCGCGGCGGTGAAAACATTGCCTGTCTCGATGTGGAAGGCGCGTTGCACCGGCATCCCGATGTGCTCGAAGCGGCTGCCTTCTCCGTTCCCGACGACCGGTTGGGAGAGATCGTAGGCGCCGCCGTCCAGCTGCGCGATGGCACCCGTCTGACGCAGCAGGACATGGCCGCTTTCCTTGATGGCCACCTCGCCAAATTCAAAATTCCTGTGCATCTGTGGGTGCAGCATGATGTGCTGACCCGCGGTACCACTGATAAAATCGACAGACGCGCGATCCGCACGGCCTGTCTCGACAACCAAGAGGCTCAAGTATGAATACCCCGACTGATGAAGAAATTGGCGCCTACATTGCCGCTGCCGGACAGGCCGCATGGGAAGTGCCGGACCTGCCACAGGATACGCCCCGCCGCGATGTGAAAACCGTCGGCATCATTGGTGCGGGCACCATGGGTGGCGGCATCGCGATGAACTTTGCCACGGCCGGCTTCGAGGTAAAGATCGTCGACACCTCGCAAGAAGGACTTGATCGTGGGTTGGCCGTGGTGCGTGGCAATTATCAGCGCTCGTCCGACAAGGGCCGCTTCCCCCAAGATGAAGTCGAGGCGCGCATGGGCCGCTTTCACGGCACGCTTGCAATTGCCGATCTGGCCGACTGTGATCTGATCATCGAAGCCGTGTTTGAAAACATGGACCTCAAGCGCAAGATATTCACCGAGCTTGACGCCGTGATGAAGCCCGGTGCGATCCTTGCCACCAACACCTCCGCGCTCAACATCGACGAAATCGCCGCGATGACCAAGCGCCCCGAGGACGTGATCGGCCTGCACTTTTTCTCTCCCGCGAATGTGATGAAATTGCTGGAAATCGTGCGTGCCAAGCACACAGCAGATGACGTTGTCGCAACCTGCATGGACCTTGCCAAAACGATCAACAAGATCGCCGCGCTGGTCGGCGTCTGCCCCGGTTTTGTCGGCAACCGCATCCTGTTCGCGCGTCAGATTCAGGCCAACAAACTGGTCTACCAAGGTGTAATGCCATGGGACGTGGACGCAGCATTAAACCAGTTCGGTTTTAAAATGGGACCCTTCCAGATGTCCGATCTGGCGGGCCTTGATATCGGCTGGTCCAAAGGGGCCAAGACCGACAATCCGATCCGCGATGCACTGTGCGAACTGGACCGGCGCGGGCAGAAAACCAAGGCGGGGTTCTATGACTATGACGAAAACCGCCGCCCTATCCCGTCTGATGTAACCGCTGGCATCATCAAGGACATCACCGGTGCCGAACCATCTACGATGAGCGCGGAAGAGATCATCGAGATCTGCATCTATCCGATGATCAACGAGGCAGTGAAAATCCTCGAAGAGAACAAAGCGCAGCGCCCGTCGGATGTCGATGTGGTCTGGCTCAACGGCTATGGCTGGCCAGCGGATAAGGGGGGGCCGATGTTCTACGGCGATATGGTCGGCGCCCAAGCGGTACTGGATCGCATGGAAAAGCTGGGTGCCGATGACCCTGCCTTTGCTCCGGCAGAGACCCTGCGCAAACTGGCCGCATCTGGCGGTAAATTCACAGAAATCGACACCGGAGGGCTGAAAGTATGAGCTACGAATTCATCAAAACCGAGAAGAAGGGCCATATTCTGGTCGTCACCATGAACCGGCCCGATGTCTACAACGCGGTGCACGTGGATATGCACAACGAGATGGCCGATTGCTGGGACGCCTTTGCAGCAGATCAGGATCTGTGGGTCGCGGTTTTGACCGGTGCGGGTGACAAGGCGTTCTCAGCAGGGAATGACCTTAAGGCGACGGCGGCGGGTGGTGCACGCGCCACCATGACACCGATGGGCTTTGCCGGACTATCCTCGCGCTTCAATCTGGAAAAACCGATCATCGCGGCCGTCAACGGCTTTGCGATGGGCGGCGGATTTGAAACGGCTCTGTCCTGCGACATTATCCTCGCCTCCGAGAACGCCAAGTTTGCGTTGCCCGAAGTCAAGGTCGGCTTCTTCGCCGCTGCGTCTGGCGTGCAGCGTCTGTCACGGTATATCGGGCGGCTGGCCGCGCAGGAAATGATGTACACCGGTCGCACAATCATGGCGGACGAGGCTCTTAAGATGGGTTGCGTCAACGAGGTGCATCCGCATGACCAGCTGATGGAAAAAGCGATGGAGAAGGCCGAGCAGCTGTGCACGGTTTCCCCTTCCGCCGTCAAAGCGACCAAGCGTGTGATGAACGATATGTATGCACGCGACGGGTTCGCGGACAGCATCGCCTTCTCCCGCGAGGTTATCGCAGACCTCAGCAAAACCGAAGATTTCAAAGAAGGCGTTAACGCCTTTGTCGAGAAACGCGCACCCAACTGGGTGAACAAGTAATTCATGCCAAGGAGGCACACTATGTCCGATACAAACTCACCGCTCAGCCTGAACAATCTGGAAATGTCCGACAAGGCAAAGCCGCTGTTGAACGCTGTAATCAAGCACATCCGCGAAAACGTGGATCCAATGACCGAAGAATACCACCGCTTGGGCGAAAGCCTCGAAAACCGCTGGTCACACCACCCCAGACAGACCGAGCTGATGAATGAAGCCAAGCAGAAAGCGCGTGATGCGGGCCTGTGGAACTTCTTTCTGCCCAACGCCGAAACCGGTGAAGGTCTGGCAAACCTCGATTATGCCTATATCGCCGCCGAGCTGGGCAAAAATCCACTGGCGTCCGAGACGCTGAACTGCTCCGCCCCTGACACCGGCAACATGGAAGTGCTTGAACGCATTGGTACGCAGGAACAAAAAGACAAATGGCTGAAGCCTCTGCTTGCGGGTGAAATCCGCTCCGCTTTCGCCATGACAGAGCCTGATCGCGCCTCTTCTGATGCCAAGAACATCGGCATGACCGCTGTGCTGGAAAACGGCGAGTGGGTGATGAACGGCGAGAAATACTACATCTCGGGTGCCGGTGATCCGCGCTGCAAAATCATGATCGTGATGGTCAAGACGTCGCCCGATGCCGAAGCGTTCCGCCAGCAGTCCCAGATCCTGGTGCCGATGGACACGCCTGGTGTTGAAATCCTCGGGCCAATGCACGTCTTCGGACACGATGACGCGCCACATGGCCACATGCACATCAGGTTCACAAACGTCCGCGTACCGGAAAGCAATATCCTCTGGGGCGAAGGCAAGGGTTTTGAAATCAGCCAGGTTCGCCTTGGGCC
This sequence comes from Sulfitobacter noctilucicola, assembly GCF_000622385.1. Taxonomy (NCBI): domain Bacteria; kingdom Pseudomonadati; phylum Pseudomonadota; class Alphaproteobacteria; order Rhodobacterales; family Roseobacteraceae; genus Sulfitobacter; species Sulfitobacter noctilucicola. The sequence goes on along the minus strand of NZ_JASD01000001.1, from coordinate 67,736 downwards.
AGGCCGTATCCACCACTGCATGCGCTCGATCGGTCAGGCGGAAAAGGCGCTGGATCTGATGATCGACCGCGGCCTGAACCGTGTGGCCTTTGGCAAAAAGATCGTTGATCTGGGCAAGAACATGGAGACAATCTCCCGTGCTAAGATCGAGATTGAATCCATGCGTCTTCTGGTTCTGAAAGCCGCCAAAGCAATGGACGTTCTGGGCAACAAAGAAGCCCGCATCTGGGTCAGCATGATCAAAGCGAAAGTGCCAGAGCAGGTTTGCGACATTATCGATCAGGCCATGCAGGTGCATGGCGCCACAGGTATCAGCCAATGGTCGCCCCTGTCTGGCATGTATGCCCAGCAGCGGACATTGCGGTATGCAGACGGCCCTGATGAAGTGCACCACCACGTCATCGCGCGTAACGAAGTCCAGCAGTACAAAGACAGCAACTCCCGTCAGGACGCCATCAAAGGCGACACACAGGCGCGCGGTGCGGGCGGGTTCATGGGATGAGCACGCTCTTTGATCTGACCGGCAAGGTGGCGCTGTTGACCGGCGCCTCCAAGGGTATGGGGCTGGCGATGGCTACCGCTCTGGCAGAGCATGGCGCGACGGTCGTCATCTCTGCGCGCAAGCAGGACCAGCTTGATGAAGCGGCAGAGGGCATCAATGCCCTTGGCAAGGGCAAAGCCTATGGCGTGTCCTGCAACGTGGGCTACAAGGAGCAGCTTCAGGCCTTGGTCGACAAGACGCACGAGCTGGCCGGCCCCATCGATGTTGTCATCGGCAATGCAGGCGTGAACCCCTATTACGGCAAAACATCGGAAATCCCTGATGACGCTTATCAGAAAACCATGAACGCCAACGTGCTGTCCAACCTCTGGCTGGCACAGATGGTGGCGCCCGATATGATCGAAAAAGGATCAGGGTCGATGGCGTTCACTTCTTCTATCGGCGCCTTCAAACCTTCGGTCATGCTGGGCACCTATGGCATGTCAAAGCTGGCGCTGATTGGCCTGTGCCGCAACCTTGCAGCCGAATTCGGACCCAAAGGCATCCGCTTTAACGCGATCTGCCCCGGTCTGGTGAAAACCGAATTCGCCCGCGAGCTTTGGGACAACCCGGAAGTTGAAAAACGCATCAAAGAGGAAATCCCCCTGCGCCGCTTGGGAGAGCCCGAGGATTTTGCAGGGCTTGCCGTCTACCTTGCCTCTGATGCCAGCAAATACATGACCGGACAGGCTTTGACCGTCTGTGGCGGCTCCAACATGTGGACGTGATCTGATGGATATCAAAGATAAAATCTGTGTCGTCACCGGTGCCGCAAGCGGAATCGGTCGCGCCCTGTGCATGGCCTTTGCCGACGCTGGCGCCAAACAGGTCGTCTGCGTCGACGTAAACGGTGAAGGTGCCGCAGAGACAGCCGAGAGCGTCGGCGGTGCCGCCTATACGGTAGATGTATCGAAAGAGGCCGAGATCACCCAGATGATCGACAGCGTTGAACGTGACATCGGCCCGATTGACCTGTTCTGGTCAAACGCGGGCATCGCCGTAGGCGGTGGCATGGACACACCCAATGACGAATGGCAGCGGGTATGGGAAATCAACGTGATGTCCCACGTCTGGGCGGCGCGTCACCTTGTGCCTTTGATGAAGGAACGTGGCGGCGGCTATCTGCTGAACACTTCGTCTGCGGCTGGTCTGCTGAACCAGATCGGATCGGCATCTTATGGTGTCACAAAACACGCCGCCGTGGGTCTGGCCGAATGGATCGCACTGACCCATGGCGATGATGGCATCAAGGTGTCGGTGCTTTGCCCACAAGCGGTACGCACCGAGATGACGCGCGGACACGAAGATCATGTGGCCGCCATCAATGGCATGATGGAGCCTGAACCCGTCGCGCAAATCTGTCTTGAGGCGATCCGGGAAGAAACGTTCCTCATTCTGCCACATGAAGAAGTGCGCAAGTATATGAAGAATAAAACCGACGACTACGACCGTTGGATCGGTGGCATGCGCAAGCTGAACCGCCAGTTCGGTGACAAAAAGATGTGAGCGTTTGGCGGCCTTTCGGGGTCGCCACCTCCACCCCTCTCATCCATGAGCATCACAAATATGAATTGCCCTTGAAACGGGGCGTTCTTAGGATGCCGCATGGACATTACTCTCATCAAAACCTTCATCGAAGTAGCCAATACCGGCTCCTTCGTGGCAGCCTGCGACCGTCTGTTCGTGACACAATCCGCTGTCAGCCTGCGCATCCAGCGGTTGGAAGATTCCCTTGGTCATCCCCTGTTTCACCGCTCCAAAGCGGGTGCGATCCTGACCCCGGAAGGCAGGCAGTTTGAACGCTACGCCCTGAGCCTTCTGAAAATCTGGGAAGAAGCCCGCCAGCAAATCGCCATTCCCGAAGGATACTCACGCGCACTGTCTATCGGTGCGCAATATTCCCTTTGGCCGCGTCTTGGCTTTCGCTGGATAGACGCCATGCAAGCCGCGATGCCAGAACTCAGCGTTCATTGCGAGGTTGGTATGACCGACCGTATCACCCGCTTTCTGATCGAAGGTGTGATACAAGCCGGCATCCTTTATACCCCCCAATTGCGCCCCGGTCTGATTGTTGAACCTGCAATTGATGACGAGCTGATCCTTGTCGCATCATATCCTGATGCCACGCTCGATATCAAAGAGTGCTACGTCGCGATCGACTGGGGGCCGGAATTCACGCACGCGCTTGCGATTGCGCTGCCGGAGCTTACGGATTCGGGGCGTTCGATGGCGCTTGGATCGCTTGCCATGGATTATATCGTGAACCGCCGCGCCGCCGGATTTGTCCCTGCACGCTCCGCAAAGCGGTATCTGGATGCAGGAAAACTACACATCGTGTCCGAAGCGCCACGTTTTCCATACCCTGCATGGGTCATTTGGCGCGACGACATGCCGGAAGACCTTGCGCAGATGGCCCGGCGTACTTTGAACGATGTCGTTCAAGCTGCTGAAAAAGAACAAAAACCTGTGACGGATTCGCTGGAAACTATGGAAAACTTCGAACCTGTACGTGACGAAAGAATTACAAACGAGTAATTCTCATTCTATACCCGACTTATTCAAATTTCACTCATTTGAAACGGTAACATATATCCGTCCTCAGCAGAGATGCTCCCGATCTACGGTACTCCCACCGGATGACGGATCACCTTGAAGAGAGAGTGAAACATGAACGCAATTTCTAAACTCGCCTCAGTTTCCGTACTGGCACTGATGGTCGCCGCACCCGCATTCGCACAGAATGCAATCACAGGCATCGAAGCACTGAACGATCAAATCGACGACATCACAGATGATGTGAACGACAACATCGCAGACGGCGACGACGCAGAGCGTTTCGGCCCGAACGGTGTCGCACAAGGCTGGCGTGGCTCCTTTGCCCTGTCCGCTTCCGGCACTTCCGGCAACACCGACACAGGTGAGCTGTCCGGCGCTGGCCGCCTGACATACGGCATCGGCGACTGGAACCACCTTGCCGGTTTCGCAATCGAATACGGCGAATCCAATGGCGTGAAAAACGAAGAGAAGTTTTTCGCAACCTATGAGGGCAGCCGCTACTTCACACCTTCGTTCTATGCCTTCGGTATCGCACGTTTCCAATATGACGGACTGCTGACAGACACCAATGGCGTCACCGTGGACGGCTCTGAAACAGACGCATTCCTTGGCTTTGGTCCGGGTTACCGCGTTCTGAACAAGGACAACCACACATGGCGTGTTCAGGCAGGCCCTGGCGTGCGTTACTTCAAAGACGTGAACGGCGTATCTGAAACAGAAGTCGGCTTCATCGCCTCTTCCCGTTACTTCTATGCGATCACTGACACAGTATCGTTCACCAATGATACCGACATCCTCGGCTCGGACCTGAACACAATCGTGTCCAACGACGCAGGTGTGAACTTCAAAGTGACAGACAACCTGTCCACACGCATCAACTACCGGACCGACTATAATACAGATCCGGTTGCAGGCCTGAAATCCACTGACAACACCCTTGGTGTGTCCTTGGTTCTGGGCTTCTAAACAACGTCATAGGTCCCGAGCGGTTTCTTACCTCGTACCGGGAAGGACCAGACGAACAGGGAGGATGGGGAAACCCGTCCTCCTTTGTGCATTCGGGTCGGAAATGATTGTAAAAACACGCAGTTGTCACTACAAATTTCACACCACAGGCGGGTCGATTACCGCGCCTGTTTTTGCTTCGACCTAAAGGAATATCAATATGATCGGCTATGTAACCATCGGTGTCCGCGACATGGAACGCGCCAAAGAATTCTACGCGAACCTGTTTGAGCCGAACGGCGGCAAGGTCGTCATCGACAATGGCCGCATCGCCTTTATCTCGGTTGCCCGTGGCCAGCCTATGGTCGCCGTGTGCGAACCTTACGACAAGGGTGATCCAACCCCTGGCAATGGCACGATGATCGCCTTTACCGCCGAGACAAAAGAGGACGTCGACAAGATGCACGCACGCGCGCTGGAACTTGGCGCAACCGACGACGGCGAACCCGGACAACGTATCCCTGACCGTTTTTATGGTGCCTATGCCCGCGACCTTGATGGCAACAAAATCTGCTTTTTCGTCTTTGGGTAAAGCCAAGACTTTCTGTATGACGCAAATCTGTGTCATCGGGCGGACGTCCTGTGCTAATCAATGCGCATGATCGTCCGCCTTTTGCTTGTCCTTCTTACCGTCTGCACGCTGGCGTCCTGTGCGCCGCGCGGTGTAATTGCTGTGGCAGAACCGGCACCGGACAGCCGGCTGCACGACATCTGGGTGGCGAGCTTCCGCGCCACGGTTGAGCCAGAAGCAGGGCAGACGCTTCCGCCCCGACCGAAAGCGATGACTTTTGAACGCCAACGCATCGCGGTCCCGCCGACCCACCAGACAGGCCAGATTGAATGGCCAAAGGGCTTACCCGAACCTGCAAAAAACTTCGTGACCGCTGATACCGCCTATTACGAGAGCATCGGCGCATTTTCGAATGCAGTGCGTGCGGCTGATCTTACCGCAACCGGCAACACGTTCCTCTTTGTCCACGGCTACAACTACACCCACGGCGAAGCAGTGTATCAGATGGCACAGATTGCCCATGATTTTGAGATCCCCTCCCCGCCGGTCCTGTTCTCATGGCCCTCCGCTGCGCGTGCCGCGGGCTACCTCTATGACCGCGACAGCGTGTTGATTGCCCGCGATCAGCTCGAAGACCTGATTGTCGCGCTGACCCGATCCCCCGATCGCAAGCTGATTATTATGGGCCATTCAATGGGGACGTTCCTGCTGATGGAAACCCTGCGCCAGATTGAAATCTCGGGGAGTGTCGACATTCCAGCGAAGGTGGAGAGCCTCATTCTGGTATCGCCCGATATCGACGGAGAGCTGTTCTATACTCAGGCGGCGCGCCTGTCTAAATTGCCCGATCCCAGCCTGATTATCGCCGCCAAACAAGACAAAGTACTGCGCCTTTCCGCGTTCCTTACGGGTAGGACAAACCGGCTTGGGTCAGAGACGGATCGCGGCGCCGTGGGCGATTTGCCGATCACCGTCGTGGACGCTAGCAATCTGGGCACAAACGGGACCAATCACAGCATCGCGCTGACGTCACCCACGGCGATCACAATTCTGAAAAATCTGCGCAGGCAGTCGAACGACATCTCAAAGACTGTCCCGTCGCTCGTTCATCTAAGCGAACTCAGATAGCGTCAGGGTTTCGCTTTCGGGGCAATCGGACGCATCAACCCTTCCTGCGCCACGCTCGCCACCAGCTGGCCGCTTTGCGAATAGATCGCCCCCCGATTGAAGCCGCGCCCGCCACCGGTCCATGGTGCATCCAGATCATACAGATGCCAGTCCGCAAATTCGATCGGCGCATGGAACCACATGGCGTGGTCAAGGCTTGCCGTCATCACCTTGCCCTGAAACCACGTAAGCCCGTGGGGGCGCAGCGATGATCCCAGCAGGTTCATGTCGGACGCATAGGCAAGCAGGCAATGCTGCATCTGCGCGTCCTGCCCTTTGGCCGCTTCCATGCGGAACCAAAGCTGGTTGATGTCGCTGGTCGCGTCAGGATCAAAGAAATCGCGCGGCTCAACCTCGCGCAATTCGATCGGGCGTTCCCGCAGGAAATCGGCGCGATATTTCTCCGGGAGCTTTTCTACAAAGGCCGCCCGCAGATCGTTTCGGTTGGGCCAGTCTTCGGGGCTGCCGACATCCTTCATGGGATGCTGGTATTCCCAGCCGTCCTCAGCCACATGAAACGATGCGGACATGTTAAAAATCTGTTTGCCGTGCTGGATTGCAACAACACGGCGGGTGGTAAAGCTGCCGCCATCACGGGCGCGGTCCACCTGATAAATCACCGGAATCTTGGGATCACCCGGACGGATGAAATACGCATGCAACGAATGGCACAAGCGGTCCGGCACCGTGCGGTACGCCGCCATCAGCGCCTGCGCAATCACATGCCCGCCAAAAATGCGCATGGTCGTTTCGCCACCGCCACCGATGCCACGAAACAGATCGACCTCAAGCTGCTCGATATCCAGCAGGTGCAGCAACTCTTCTGCAGGGGTCATATCATGGGTCATGCGTGTGCCTCAGGCGTTGGCCCGTGCATTGGCATAGGCGATAAAGAAATCAAAGCTGTCGGGGTTGGCCATGCTGTCACGGTTCACAACCCGTTCGGGATCACCGCCAAGCAACAGCTTTTTCACCGGAACTTCAAGCTTCTTACCTGATAGCGTGCGCGGGACCTCCGCAATCTGCACAATCTCGTTCGGAACAAAGCGTGCAGACACCTGCGCACGGATCGCACTATTGATCTGATCCTTCAGCGCATCATCCACTGTGACCCCCTTAGCCGGCACAACAAAGAGTGGCATAAAGCTTTCGCGCCCCAGAAATTCCAGATCGACAACCAGTGAATCAAGCACTGTGTCCAACCCTTCAACGGCTTGATAGATCTCGGCCGAACCAAGACGCAGCCCCTTGCGGTTGATGGTGGCATCAGACCGTCCGTAGATCACGCTTGATCCATCTTCCGCAATGCTGATCCAGTCACCATGGCGCCAGACACCGGGATAGTCTTCGAAATAGCTTTCGCGCAGGCGGCTGCCGTCCGTATCACCCCAGAAAAATAGCGGCATCGATGGCAGGGGTTCGGTACAGACGAGTTCGCCTACCTCTCCTGTCAGCTCTTTGCCATGGGCATCAAACGCCCGCACCGCATTGCCAAGCGCGCGGCACTGCATTTCACCTGCCCGCACTTCCATACCGGGGTGGCCCAGAACAAAAGCACCGGCCAGATCGGTCCCGCCGGAAATCGGGGCCAGCCATTGGTCCGCTTTCACATCGCGGTAAATCCAGTCGTAAGTATCCCCGGACAAGGGTGATCCCGTCGATCCCATCGACCGCATGGCGCTCAGGTCTACCTCCTCGCGCGGCGTCACACCCGCTTTCATACACCCGCTGAAGAACGCGGCCCCCGCGCCGAAATAGGTCAGCTGCTCATCCGCAACAAAGCGCCAGAGCACACTCATATCAGGATGGTTCGGTGCGCCATCGAAAATCGCAACGGTCGCCCCCTGCCCCAATGCCATCCATTGCGCGTTCCACATGATCCAGCCTGACGACGTCAGCCAGCAAAAGCGATCCTTGGCCGTCAGATCATGATGCAGCGACTGTTTGGCCGCTTCCAGAATGATCCCGCCATGCCCGTGTACAATTGGTTTGGGATTGCCGGTCGTACCGGAAGAATAGACGATCCAAAGCGGATGCTCGAACGGGACCTGCACCGGATCAAAAGGGACATCATCGCCCGTCAGACTATCCCATGACACGTGCCCCTCAGGCAGATCACCTGTCACCGGCAGGGTCACGAATTGCTTTACAGAGGGAAGGCCCGCAAAAATCTCGGCCAGCACCTCGCGCCGGTCAACGGTCTTGCCCCCGTGCACATATCCATCCTGCGCAATCAGCACTTTTGGCGCGATCTGCTTGAACCGGTCCAGAATGGCCACATGACCCATATCCGGCGCACAAAGAGACCAGACAGCCCCGATGCTTGCGCTTGCCAGCATGGCAATCAGGGCGGTTTCGGTATTCGGCAGGATCGCGACAACGCGGTCCCCCTGCACCACCCCCATGTCGCGAAGCTTGGCCGCGACACTGGCAACCTGTCCACGCAGCGTGTCCCACGACAGTTCCGTCCTGCCAAAGGTTTCGGATTGCACGATAACCGCAGGGTCCGGCCCACGGGTCTGCGCATGCTTTAACGCATTCTCGGCGTAGTTGAGCATCCCGCCGGTGCCCCATTCCATGTCCGGCATCTGGCGCTTGACCACCAACTTTTCCGGGCGGACAGAGGCACGCACATCAAAAAAATCCCAGATCGCCGTCCAGAACCCCTCAAGGTCATCAACGCTCCAACGCCACATGCCGTTGTAATCCTCGAACGTCTTGCTTTGGGTTTCTGCCACAAACCGCTCGAACGCGGCCATGGTCGATGCATCATACCGCGCTTGCGTCGGCGTCCACAAAACCTTTGCTGTCACGTCAATGCTCCATGAATGAGCGCTTTGAGCTGGGAGCGCGACGGATAGGAACTGCTTGGTGCAAGCTGGGTGAAAAAGATGACAGACAGATCCTGCACCGGATCAACCCAGAAAAAGGTCGAGGCCATACCACCCCAGGAAAAGTCACCAACCGATCCCGGCACACGCACGCGGCCCGGATCCAGCACCACGGCACCGCCGATACCAAAACCCATTCCGTCCATCGGCTGTTCGGCAAAGCTCGCAGGGCCCATCGACGCGATATCGCCGGGCAAGTGGTTGCGCATCATAAAGCTGAGCGTATGGGGCGACAGAATACCCTTGCCCCCCGCCCGCAGCATATCCGTGAACCTGGCATAGTCATCAATCGTACCGACCAGCCCGCCGCCGCCCGATTGCATCTTTGTATCCAGGTACGGCGACCCCTCAACACCGTCCGTCTGGCGCAGCGTTTCTTCGCTTTTGTCCTTCGCATTGAGATCAAAACTGTCCCCCGCCAAGGGTGTGTATAGCGAGGCAAAGCGATCTTTCAGACCCTCAGGCAAAATGAATCGCGTCTCGTCCATTCCGAGCGGATCAAAGATCTCATCTTGAAGGAATGTACCAAAGGGTTTGCCGCTGATCACTTCGATCACCCGACCGATCAGATCAATACCGACCGAGTATTCCCATCGGGTGCCCGGCCTGAACGCAAGCGGCAATTCCGCCAGTTTGTCAGACATCTGCGCCAGCGTCAGCTGACCGGGACCAAAGTCCATCTTGCCTTCGCGCATCGCCGTCGACACCACACCGGGATTGAACGAATAGCTGACACCGGACGTATGTGTCAGGAGCTGGTGCAGCGTTGGTGCGGCACAGGGTTCGGTCTGGCTCAGGTCGGACGCATCGGGCACCAGACAGCGCGCATCAGCAAAGCCGGGGATAAAGTCTGAGACCGGCGCATCCAGATGCACCAGCCCCCGCTCGACCAGGATCATCAGCGCAACAGATGTAATCGGCTTGGTCATTGAATAGATGCGCGCAACCGTATCACGCTGCCACGGCAGCCCGCCCGCAACATCCCGCAGGCCGCAATCGTGGTAGAATACCTCGTTGCCGCCCTGCGCGACCAGCACCGAACACCCCGGGTAGCGCCGTGCGTCGACATACCCCTGCATCCAACCTTTGATCCGATCAAGACGGGACGTGTCAAAGCTGCTCATCGGCGCTCTCCTGAATGTATAGTGTCAGACTTCGAGCCATTCCTTCCGCACGTCATCACGCGCTTTCAGCTCGTCCGGTGTGCCTTCGAAAACAACCTGACCGTGGCCCATCACGTAAACACGATGCGCGATGTCCATGGCGATGGACAGCTTTTGCTCAACCAGCAGGGTCGAAATCCCCTTGGCCGCAATCGCCTGCAGCACTTCTGCCACCTTTTGCACCATCTGCGGCGAGAGACCCTCTGTCGGCTCGTCAATCATCACAAAGTCAGGATCGCCCATCAATGTCCGACACATGGTCAGCATTTGCTGTTCCCCGCCCGACAACACCGATGCCTCGACATCTGCGCGGCGATCAAGGTTTTCAAACATCTCGAACATCATCTGCATCGACCAGCGACCGGCACCGTCCTTTTGACCGGGTTTAAGCCCCAGTGTCAGGTTCTGGCGCGTGGTCAGACCCGGAAAGATATCGCGGTTTTCCGGCACATACCCGATGCCCATGTTCGCAATCTCAAAGGCTTTCTTGCCGGAAATCTCCTGGCCTTTGAACTTGACCGAACCCTGCGGTTCCACCTCGCCCATGATCGCCTTGCAGGTCGTGGACCGCCCTACACCGTTGCGCCCCAAAAGCGCGACAATCTCGCCCTCCTGTACGTTCATCGTCACCCCTTGCAGGATGTGCGACTTGCCGTAATAGGCGTGCATGTTGTTGACTTCGATCAATGTTCTGCCTCCAGCGCTGCGCCCAGATAGGCTTCTTGAACCTTGGGATCTGCCCGCACCAGTTCGGGCGTATTGGTCGCGATGATCTCTCCGTAAACCAGCACCGAAATCCGGTCCGCCAATCCAAAGACAACGCCCATGTCATGCTCAACCATGATCAGGGTCTTGCCTGCCGTTACCTTGAGGATCAGATCGGTGATATAATCGGTCTCTGAATGGCTCATGCCGGCCGTCGGCTCATCCAGCATGATAACATCCGCACCACCCGCGATGGTAATCCCGATCTCAAGCGCGCGTTGTTCAGCGTAAGACAACAGCCCAGCCGCGACATCGCGCCGTTCCAACAGGTTGATCTGCTCAAGAATGGCGTCCGCCCCTTCATTAAGCCCGCGCGAGCGGGACACCAGATTCCAGAAGGAATACTTGTACCCCTGCGCCCACAACAACGCACAGCGCACGTTCTCAAACACGCTCATCTTGGGAAAGATGTTGGTGATCTGGAAAGACCGTGACAGGCCCTTGCGGTTAATCTGGTACGGCTCAAGCCCTGCCAGATCCTCACCATGCAGTTTGACCGTGCCAGCCGTGGGCGGGAACCGTGCGGTGATCAGGTTGAACAGCGTGGATTTACCCGCACCGTTTGGCCCGATGATCGCATGGCGCTCTGCCTTGCCGATGGACAAATCAATCCCGCGGATGATCTCGGCTTTGCCGAAACTCTTCTTCAGGCCCGTGAGCTCAAGTGCTGGTGCGCTCATGATCCGCCTCCTGCTGTATTCGCTTCATCCCATGCTTCTTTCATGCTTGGGGCGGTGACTTTGGCAATGCCAATGCCCACCACTGTGATCAGTCCGGCAACCAGCCAGGGCAGGATCGAGTGACTGTCGAATGTCGTCCAGAACAGCGTCATCTCATGGTCGCCTGTTGCCCCGTGACGGTAGTGGAACGTCATCTCGATCAAGGCACATAGGCCCAAGACACCAATAGCAGCAGGGATCAGTGTCTTGATATACGGCATAATCAATCCGCTCGCCTTACCCAGCTTGATGGCTGGCACGTGCATCATCAAAAGACCCGCCAAACCACCCGGAAAGAACATCACCGTAGCAAGGAACAATGCACCGGCATAGATCGACCACAACTCTGTCTGAAGGCTCAGCACCGTTTGCAGCAGGGTAAAGGCAATCGCGCCGATGATGGGGCCAAAGAAGAAGCCCACACCACCAAGGAAGGTCACCAGCAGGATTACACCCGATGAAGCCGCGTTCAGGTTCTCTTCGGTCAGGATTTCATAGCTGATGGCGAACAGACCACCCGCGATGCCGCAGAAGAAACCAGAGGCACAGAAGCTGTAGAAGCGGACCCATCGTGCGGAGTATCCAAGGAACTGCGCGCGCTCGGGGTTGTCGCGGACCGCGTTGGCCATCCGGCCAACCGGAGTACGCGAGAACAGATACATCAGCGCCGCCGATAACATCAGCCAGAAGGAAATCAGATAGTAGACTTCGATCTGTTTCAGGAACTCGACACCAAAGAACGGCAGGCCATAGGTCCGGTCGCCCGAAATACCTTCCTCACCGCCAAAGAAGGCGACGATGATGACCGAACAGGCGGCAATCAGTTCACCCACCCCGAGCGAGATCATCGCAAAGCGTGTGCCTGCGCCCGAGGTCGAGAATGACCCGATAAGCATCGCAAACCCCATGCCGAACAACCCACCAAAGAGCGGTAGCAGCGGCAACGGGAAGGCAACGCCGTAGTCTTCGACGTAATTCATGATGTGCATACAGAAGAAGCCGCCAAGACCCATGTAAACCGCATGGCCAAAGGACAGCATCCCGCCCTGACCCAGCAACATGTTATAGGCCAGCGCGAAAATCACCGTGATCCACATCTGGTTCATGATTGTCAGCGCGGAATTGGACGTGAAGATGAAAGGCATCAGCATCAGCGCAATGCCTGCGATAATCCACGGACCCAATGTAATGGTCATCGACCCTGCGCGCATCCGCTGTGCGGGCTTGCTGGGGTCGGTTGTGATTTGCCCTTTGGGGTCTTTGGTCATCTCGTCGGTCATGATTCACGCTTTCCGAAAAGGCCCGCAGGACGGAAGATCAGGATCAACACCATCAGGATATAGGGCAGGATGTCAGCAATCTGAGGGCTGGTCACCGTCCACAAATCCCGCAATGGATGTTCGCTCATATTCTCGGGAGTCGAGATGCCGATCCCGTTCAGAATATCGGACATCGCGATGTTGTATGATTTGGCAAATGTCGTAATCCAGCCGATCAGCAAGGACGCCACCAGCGCCCCCCAAAGCGAACCGAGACCACCAATAACGATTGTCACAAAAACGATGGAGCCGAGAACGAAAGCCATGCCCGGGAATGTACCCAGCACCGGCCCCGCAATCACGCCCGCCACACCGGCCAGCGCTGTTCCGACACCGAACACACCCATGAAGATCAGCGGCACATTATGCCCCAGCGCTTCAACCGTCCGCGGATAGCTCAGTGCGGCTTGGATGATCATCCCAACACGCGTTTTGGTCAGGATATAAAGCAGGCCAATAAAGATACTGACCGAGATAAAGATCATGAAAATCTTATATGCCGGGATGGAGTTTCCAGCGATGGCAAAGGCCGTGAAGTTCAAAACATCCGGCACATCATATGGCATCTGGTTCTTGCCCCAGATGAACTGGACCAATTCTTCGATCAACAGCGCCAGACCGAACGTAAAGATCAGTTCAGGCACGTGACCATATTGGTGAACACGTCTTAACCCGTACCTTTCAACACCTGCTCCCAGCAGACCGACAATCAGCGGTGCAATTAGCAGGCCCATCCAGAAGCCAACAGCAAGGCTGATGGAATAGGCGAAATAGGCACCCAGCATATAAAAGCTGGCATGGGCGAAGTTCAGCACGCCCATCATAGAGAAGATAAGCGTCAGGCCGGCGGAAAGCATGAAAAGCAGCAATCCCGTCACCAGCCCGTCAATCAAATTGACGAGGATGAGTTCCATCGGTCCCCCAAAAGGTTAGCAGTGAGTGTTCAGATTAGACAATTGTCCCGCCACGGCACGACCGCAGCGGGACAGGATCAAGCGCTTATGGGCGCTTCATCTCGCAAGTTGTCGGGCTGTCCATAGACGCCATCTCGATTGTCGATTCAGTTTTTACACCAAACGTCGAGCTGTCGTAGGGGAACTCGATGTCCTCATCTGTGTGAACACCAATATGCATGTCCTGAATCAACTGGTGATCCTGTGGACGCATGAACAGTTTACCGCCCCACATGGATTCGTACTCCATGCTTTCCAGCGCACTCGCCACGGCGACAACATCATCTGCTGTACCGGCTTCTTTGATCGCTTCTGCCAACATGCCGATTGTGTTGTAGATACGGCTCTGGTCGATGTTGCCATCGGGGTGACGCTCAAGGAACGAATTGTATGCGTCCCGTGCACGGTCAGAACCAATAGGGTTGATGGCACCCTGAGAGATCAGACGGATACGATCCTTGGCGCTGTCACCAAAGGCCGCCGTCATACCGGAACCGGCCGCATAATACGTGTAAATCGGACCTTCGAAACCATTTTCGATGATCGACTTACCCAGACCCAGCATGTCCGAACCCCAGTTACCTGTGATCACGGCATCCGCACCAGAGGCCACAACCTTGCGCGCATATGGCGTAAAGTCCTTAACTTTGCCGATCGGGTGCAGTTCGTCACCAACAATTTCCATGTCAGGTGATTTTTCACCCAGCATCTTGTTCGCGGCAGCGGATACAGCCTTACCAAACGAATAGTCCTGCCCGATGATGTAAACTTTTTTGATGCTGTCGTCTGCTGCAATGACATCCGTCAGCGCGTCCATTTTAATGTCTGCGTTTGCATCAAACCGGAAGTGCCAGAAGTTACACTTGTCATTGGTCAGCGCCGGATCAACAGCAGCGTAGTTCAGAAACAGGACGCGGCTGTCGGGGTTGCGGCGGTTGTGCTTGTCGATCGCTTCGGTCAGCGCGTTCGCAACACCAGAGGAGTTACCCTGAACAATATAACGGATACCCTGGTCAATCGCGACCTGAAGCTGGATCAGTGATTCTTTGGGGCTGATTTTGTTGTCAAAACCGACAACTTCCATGGTCTGGCCATCCAGAACGCCACCTTCGTCGTTTACCATGAAATCCACGGCATGTTCGAACTGGTGCAGGCCATTTGTACCCGTGCTGGCAAACGGGCCGGACAACGGATCAATAAACGCAATCTTGATATCTTCGGCAAATGCCGCAGTGGCGCCGATGATCAATGACAGCGCGGACACCGCGCCAAGTTTGGTAATCTTCTTCATGTGTTCCTCCCTAGGATAAGCTGCGCCCCGATTGATCTGTTCAGGGTCATTAGCTAAGCGAAAGAGTTGCATACCCCCTGTCAAAGTCAAGGGCACAGACGCTCTGTAACCCTGCGTCACAACCAAGTGTCTATCCGCCCCCCGCACACGGCCCGATTGCCCTGCCGCAAAAAGCGGCAGCCGAAAGCCTTGTATGAAGCCTTGAATTGATTGAAATAATTGAAGTTTCTGTTCATTTTGAAAGCGACATACAGGGCAAAATTTATGCAGGTATCCGCCCTTTTTCTGGCAATGCGATGCTATCCATATTTCTGGAAATCCAACCCGTCTTACGCGAATCTCAAAGGGCCACCTGCACGCCGTTGTTCCGCAGTGCGGAACATCTTGCCGCTATGGTTTTTGGAAGGGCCGGATACTCAGGGTTTCTGCAGCCTTTATCAGCCGCGGGCCATAAACGGTTTCCAGTTGCTTGGGTTTCACCCGATAGGACGGCCCCCCGACATTCAGACCAAAAACGCGTTTTCCACCCAGCGAAAACACCGGTACGGCAATGCCGTTCACATCCTTGCGCCAACTTCCGTAGCCGACACAAAAACCCTTTTCTTCGTAGATCGCAAGCGCCTGCGCGTACCATGCCCGCCCGTCCGCCTCGGTCTGCGGATCGCGGCGCGCGGCGATATCGAACACGGCCTCGCGGGCATCGGTGCTCATGCCGATCAGAATCGCCTGACCAATTGCAGAATGGAAAATTGGCAGCCTTGTACCAACGCGTATGGCCAGCGTGACACTCTCATAGGAAACACAGGTCGCGAGATAAACTGCATCCAGTTGATGTTGCTCTGCCAGCGCTACGGTGATGCTGGAATTCGGCCCATCACGCAGTTTTTCCATTTCCTGCATCGCACGGTCGCCGATATCCATTCCCGACAGCAGACCAAACCCCAGATGCAGGACACCTGCGCTTAACCGGTATGTCCCGCCACGCGGATCAGCCACAAGATAATCCAGGGCGCAAAGCGTATGGGTCAGCCGCGACACTGTCGCCTTGGGCAGACCGGTGCGTTCAGAGAAATCACTGTTGCTCAGGCTGACTTCGCCATCGCGAAAACACCGCAAAACCTCCAGACCCCGGGCAAGTGCCGTGACAAAGTTACGGTCCTTACCGTCCGCGCCCTCACCTGCATTTGCCTCCAAATCATCCATCAGGCGAAACTATCCGCGCCGCAGGGCGTCTAGGCCGTGCTGGGCAAACACCGGCACAAATTCACCCAACTTCAGCGCCCGTTCAGGGTTCGATGCGTTCCCGTCCAGCCCGCGCTTCAAAACACCCTGAATGATACCCGCCATACGGAAGAAACAAAAACCTAGGTAGTAGCCAAAGTTGTCGATGCCATTCAAGCCACGCCGCTCGCAATACTTCGCAATAAAGGCTTCATCAGACGGCAGGCCAAGGGCTGCACGGTCCAACCCGCCCATCCCGCGCCCTTCGGTACCTGACGGCAATTGCCACTGCATGATGACGGCGGCCAGATCCGCAAACGGATGTCCAATAGTCGACAGCTCCCAATCCAGCACGGCACGGCAATCGGTCGTCTCCGCATCAAAGATCATATTATCGAGACGGTAGTCCCCATGCACCAGCGTGCGCTGCCCGTCATCTTCGGGCTGGGCTTCAACAAGTTCCACCATCAAGGCATCCATTGAAGGGTTCTTTTGTGTCTCGGATGCGCGGTACTGCTTGGACCAGCGACCGACTTGCCGTTCGAAATAGTTCCCCTCGGGGCCGTAATCGCTCAGCCCGACAGCATCAATGTCGACCTCATGCAAGGCGGCCAGAACGCGGTTCATATCGTCAATCACACCCGTCCGGTCCGCAGGCGTCAGTCCCGGCATCTCAGGCTCGTTAAAGTTGCGGCCCGGCACATGGTCCATGATGTAAAACATGGACCCGATGACGTCGTCGTCTTCACAAAGCAGATGCATCTTGCTGACCGGCACATCCGATCCCTGCAATGCCTTTTGAACACGGTATTCACGGTCCACCGCATGCGCGGACTTCAGCAAAACCCCCGGCGGCTTGCGCCGCAGCACATAGTTGTGCGCAGGTGTTTTCAGCATGAAGGTCGGGTTGGACTGGCCCGTCTGGAACTTGGTTACGTCCATCGGCCCTTCGAAACCGGGCAGGTTCTCTTTGAGATAGCTGGCGACCGCCGCTTCATCCAATGTTTGTGTATCAGTGCTCATAGTCGTCCCTCAGCTATAGCTTAACAGCTTGGCGCCTTCTGGCGTCATAAAATGCGGCGTTGCGTTGAATTCATTCAAGGAACACCGCGCACCATTGAACACAAACCGTGTCATCGCCGTGTTCTTGATCTGCAAATTCAGCTCCATCATGTGCCGCCTGTCGGCCCCAAGCGCGACGGCGGTCATCTGTCCGATCACGCCCCCCGATGACACCACCAGCACACGCTTGGCATCGGTATCGCAGGCAAATGCGCGCGCCGCTTCAACACGTGCTGCAAATTCCGCATAGGTCTCGGATGCACCGTCAAAGGACGCGTCCTGCCATTCGAATACGGTTTCACGAAGCGTGCGGAAATGCGTGCGCCGGTCGCCTTTGACCAGATCAGGCACATCGCCCCTGAACCGCGCCTGCAACAAATCGCCAAAGTCGTATTCGTTGAAGCCTGCATGTTCTTCGCCACCTCCGGCAAAACCCATTGAGGTCAGCGTATCGCGCTGCCGTTTCAGCGTGCCTGTCACCAGCCGATCCGGCACCCACGCCATCTCGCGCAGCAACGCACCCACCGCCTCCGCTTGCTGGTGCCCCAGATCGGACAGCACGTCATAGTCATCATGTCCGAATGACGCCTGCCCGTGCCGGATGACCAGAAGCTCGCTCACGAAAACTCCGCCGCCAGCTTCTTGCCTGCGGCTTGATACTCCGTCGCCATCCGGTCCACGATTGAAGCCGCCGGTCCGACGGATTTGATTGCCCCGATCCCCTGACCGGAACCCCAGATCGTTTTCCACGCTTTGGGCTTTTCGCGGTCCTGACCAAAGTTCATTGAGGATGCATCCGCCTGTGGCAGGTTGTCGGGGTCCATGCCCGCCGCCTCGACCGATCCTTTCAGGTAATTGCCCCAAACACCGGTAAAGAGCGACGAATAGACGATGTCCTCCGCGCCGCTGTCCACAATCATGTCCTTGTATCCCTGATCCGCGTTCGCCTCGTCCGTGGCAATAAACGGCGATCCGGTATAGCCCAGATCAGCCCCCATCGCCCGCGCGGCAAGCAAGCTCTCACCGGTCGCGATTGACCCGGACAGAGCCAGCGGCCCGTCGAACCATTCACGGATTTCGCGTACCAGAGCAAAGGGGGATTGCTGGCCCGCATGGCCACCGGCACCCGCCGCCACAGCCACCAGACCGTCAGCCCCTTTTTCAATCGCCTTTTTGGCGAAACGGTTGTTGATGATATCGTGCAAAACGATCCCGCCACAGGAATGCGCGGCCTCGTTCACTTCGACCCGCGCGCCCAGTGAGGTGATCCAGATCGGTACCTCGTGTTTGACACAAATATCCAGATCACGCTCCAGCCGCCCGTTGGACCGGTGCACAATCTGGTTCACCGCATAAGGCGCCGCTGGCCGGTCCGGATTGGCCTGATTGTGCCGGTCCAGCTCTTCCTTGATTTCGGTCAACCATGTGTCGAGCAGTGGATGCTCTCCCTCTCCTTCACGCGCGTTCAACGCCGGAAACGACCCGACGATCCCCGCCTTACACTGGGCGATCACCAGTTTCGGCACCGATATGATAAACAACGGCGATGCGATCAGCGGTATCCGCAAGCCTTGCAGCGCCTTCGGCAGATGGGAATCGTCACGGGCCATGGAGCCTCCAAAGATGTTCATGTTGACGGTAAGGGGGCGGGTGAAACCGCCCCTCTTGTTTGCAAATCGCAAGGGCTACAGAACCTCGAACAGGCCCGCAGCACCCATGCCGCCACCCACACACATGGTGCAGACCACGTATTTCGCGCCGCGGCGTTTACCTTCGATCAGGGCATGGCCCACCATCCGCGCACCGGACATACCGTAAGGGTGACCAATGGAGATCGCGCCGCCGTTCACGTTCAGCAGCTCGTCAGGGATTCCCAAGACATCACGCGACTGGATGACCTGAACCGCAAAAGCTTCGTTCAGCTCCCACAGACCGATATCGTCCATCTTCAATCCGTGCGCTTCAAGCAGTTTCGGCACAGCATAGATCGGGCCAATGCCCATCTCGTCCGGCTCACATCCAGCGGCCATTACACCGACATAACGACCCAGCGGCTGCAAGCCCGCTTTCTCGGCCGCTTTCGCTTCCATCACAACAGACGCAGACGCACCATCGCTCAGCTGCGATGCGTTACCTGCGGTGATGAATTTGCCTTCCTTGATGTGCATGCCATCCTTATGCACCGGCTTCAGGCCGGCAAGGTTTTCGGCGGATGTGCCGGGGCGGTTGCCCTCGTCTTTTTCAAGCGTCACCTCGTGCGAGGAGATTTCCTTGGTCTCGCGATCCTGGATCATCATCGTTGAGGTCAGCGGCACGATCTCGTCATCGAACTTGCCCGCTTCCTGCGCGAGGTGCGTGTTTTCCTGTGAACGCGCTGCGTATTCGTCCTGACGCTCGCGGCTGACGTTATAGCGTTCCGCGACTGTCTCTGCTGTTTCCAGCATCGACATGTAAATCTCGGGCTTGTGCTCCATCAGCCATTTGTCGGCCTTCACACGCATCTCTGGCGTTTGCACCATCGAAATACTCTCGACGCCGCCGCCAACAACAACATCCATACCGTCCATGACAACCTGCTTGGCCGCCGTGGCAATCGCCATCATGCCGGATGCGCATTGGCGATCCATTGACATGCCCGCGACAGTGACCGGCAGGCCCGCGCGCACGGCAGCCTGCCGCGCGATATTGCCCGC
Source organism: Sulfitobacter noctilucicola (assembly GCF_000622385.1). Classification (NCBI taxonomy): domain Bacteria; kingdom Pseudomonadati; phylum Pseudomonadota; class Alphaproteobacteria; order Rhodobacterales; family Roseobacteraceae; genus Sulfitobacter; species Sulfitobacter noctilucicola. The sequence goes on along the minus strand of NZ_JASD01000001.1, from coordinate 47,879 downwards.
TGAATGGCCCTGTTGCAGCGCAGCGCCCAGCAACACGTCCTGCACCGCTGCCGGATCGACACCTGCGCGTTTGACCGCATGGGCGATGGCGTGACCCGCCAGTTCCTGTGGTGTGGTGTTGTTGAATGCGCCGCGATAGGCTTTGCCAATCGGGGTTCTTGCTGTGGATACGATGACTGCGTCACGCATGGTGTCTCTCCTTGGTTAATTCTGTTTACCAGTCCAGCTTCAGGCCGCGGGCCTTGGCTGCATTCAGGGCGTATTTCTTGGTCTGGCTAAAGGCATCGGTCAGTTCTTCCTGACCTTCTGTCGCTGCGATTTCCGCAAATCGCGCAGCGATGGCCTCTGGCGTATTCTCGTCGTCCAACAAGGTAATGCCGGGTGTTTCGTACACTTTGGTCAAGGCAAAGCTGCCCGCACCCGCCCCAAGGATCGTACGCGATGGCGCGTCCTCCGACACCAGATACAAAAGACCTGGCGTGATCGTTTCAGGTGCCAGCAGTGCTGCCGCTTCGGCGGGCAACAACTCTTCGGTCATGCGCGTCGCAGCCGTAGGGGCCAACGTGTTGACACGGATGTTGTCGCGCGCGCCTTCAAGATGCAGAACGTTCATCAAGCCCATCATCGCGGCCTTTGCAGCCCCGTAGTTCGATTGACCGAAATTCCCGTATAGCCCCGATGCAGAAGCCGTGAACACAAGTCTTCCGTATTTCTGCTCGCGCATAATAGGCCAGCACGCATGCGCCACATTGGCAGAGCCGATCAGATGTACGTCAACGACTTTACGGAAATCCGACATCTCCATCTTGGAGAACGTCTTGTCCCGCAGGATACCCGCGTTGTTCACCACGATATCGACGCGACCCCATGCGGCGATGGCCTGTGCCACCATATCCGTCACACCGTCTTCGTCTGACACATCGCACCCATGGGCAATTGCATCACCGCCCATCGCCTTGATCTCTTCCACGACGGCCTCTGCCGCTGCTGAAGACGCGCCGGACCCGTCACGCCCGACACCCAGATCGTTGACAACAACCTTGGCACCGCGCGCGGCCAGACCCAATGCGTGCGACCGCCCCAGACCTGTGCCTGCACCCGTTACAATCGCAACGCGGTCATCAAAACGGATATCAGCCATCAGTGCAGCGCCTGTTCAAAGATGTTCGGACCCGACATCACGTTGATGCCGCCGCTCACCGGAATGACTGCCCCAGTGACATAAGCGCCACCCTGCCCACAAAGGAACAACATGCAGCCCGCAATGTCTTCGTCGCGTCCCACGCGTTTCAGCGGCACGTCCTTGCCAACCTTGCCACGCGTATCTTCATCCGCTGTAGCAAACGCTGTCATCCGCGACACAAACGGTCCCGGCGCAAGCGCGTTCACAGTGACATGCTGACCGGCCAATTCCTTGCCCAGAATACGCGTCATGTGATGCACTGCCGCTTTCGACATGGAATAGGAATAGGCACCGTCACCCATCTCGCGCTGCCCCATAACAGAGCCGACATTCACCACGCGCGCAGGATCATCCGCCGTGCTTGATGCAATCAACATCGGCAAGAGCTTCTGCGTCAGGTCGAACATGCCCGCCACATTGACGTTCATCACCTTTTCCCACGCATGATGCGGGAACTGGCCCAGTGGCGCACCCCAGGTGATACCCGCGTTGTTCATCAGGATGTGTAGAGTGTCCGAGCGTTCCTTGACCGCTGCAACCAACGCGTCGATGCCTTCCTCGGTCCCGACATCACCAACAAACCCGATGGCCTTGCCCGACGCACCCAGCGCGTTCAATTCTTCGGCCACGGCTTCGCAGGCACCTTCCTTGCGGCTGGCCATCAGTACGGTCGCACCCGCACGCACCAGCGCTTCGCAGGCCATCCGCCCGATGCCCGTTGCACCACCAGTGACCAACGCCACCTTACCTTCAAGTCCGAATAGAGACTGAATATCCATCGTTTAGAATCCTCTCGCTGCGGCGACCCGTTCGGCGTGGTAAGAGTAATCCCCTAACCATTCCGCCCCGACCCGTGCGCGTTTCATGTAAAAACCCATGTCATAGGCATCGGTCATCCCGATACCACCGTGCATCTGTACGCCTTCGATCACCGCAAGCTTGGCTGTCGCAGTTGCCTTGGCCTTCGCCAGCGACACGGCCATGCCCGCATTTTCCGGATCTTCGTCCAGCATCCGCCCCGCGTTCAGGATCGCGCTCGCCGTGACTTCGGTCTCGCACCACAAATGTGCCGCGCGGTGCTGCAAGGCCTGAAAGCGTCCGATTTCGACACCGAACTGTTTGCGCTCTTTCAGGTACTCAACCGTCATTTCGAAGGCCCCCGCAGACAATCCGGCAAGCTCTGCTGCCAATGCCGCCTGACCAGCCTCAAGCGCAGGTTTCAGAACCGTCATCGCCTGATCCACAGTTCCCAGAACATCGTCCCCGGTCGCTTCAACATCACTGAATTCGATCCGCGCCGTATCGCGGGCATCGATCATATTGGACGCTGTCCGCTCGATACCCGCACGGTCCGCCGGAATATCAAACAGGGTCAGCCCCTCGGCCGTGCGGGCCAGCACCAGCAAACGGTCCGCCAGCGCGCCGTCTACAACAAACTGCTTTTTCCCGCTCAAGCGAAAGCCATTGCCATCCGCTTTGGCTTCCATCTGTGTCGCATCAGGGTCGAACTTGACCCCTTCATCCACCGCCAGCGCGTAGGTCGCATCACCCGCTGCAATCCGGCCTAGCGCCTCTTTGGCGCGCGCATCGCTGACCTGCCGCAGCGCTGTCGCAGCAATCACAGCGGTCGATATAAACGGCGACACCGCCAGCGTCTTGCCCATCTCGCGTGCAATAACATTCGCGGCGGCGAACCCCATATCGGACCCGCCCGCATCTTCGGGGACCAGCACGCCGGCCCACCCCATGTCTGCCATCTCTTTCCATAGCGCTGCGTCATGCGTCACGCCGTTGTCGCGCATTTCGCGCAATTTAGAGACAGGTGCAGCACCATCAAGAAACCCGCGCGCCATGTCGGCCAGCATCGTCTCTTCTTCGCTCATCACTAGTTTGCTCATGCCGGCAACCCCAATACACGTCGTGATACAATCGACAGCATCACCTCGGATGTGCCCCCTTCAATCGAATTCGCTTTCGTGCGCAGCCAGTCGCCTGCGCGGTTGCCCAAAGGACCGTCCCACTCAAGCGCATCGGACCCGCCCGCAGACATCATCAGCTCGTGCCGCTGCTTGTTCAACTCTGTACCCATATACTTGAGCATCGCAGACGCATCGCCCGCGCCCTGCCCCGCTTCGGCCTGATCCTTGTACCGCTCCAGCGTCAGCCCGATCGACAGCGCGTCAATCTCGCAACGCATCGCATCAGCCCGCAAGGTCGCATCCATCTCTTCGATGGTGTCAGAGATCACCGCACCCAAGGCACGACCACCGCCGGACAGCCCCGCACCACCACCGGAAATCATCTCGCGCTCGTGGGTCAGCAGATATTTCGCCACATCCCAACCGCGATTTTCTTCGCCAACAATCTGATCCTTCGGAATCACCGCATCGGTAAAGAACGTCTCGCAGAATGGGGAAATACCCGAGATCATCTTGATCGGCCGCGTCTCTACGCCTGCCTGCTCCATGTCACACAGCAGAAATGAAATCCCCTTGTGCTTGGGTGCATCGCGATCCGTGCGCACCAGTGCAAAAATCCAGTCAGCCTTGTCCGCGTATGAGGTCCAGATTTTCTGCCCGTTCACCAACCAGTGATCGCCCTTGTCCTCGCCTTTGGTCTGGACGTTCGCCAAATCGGATCCCGCACCCGGCTCGGAATAGCCCTGACACCAACGCACTTCACCGCGGGCAATCGGCGGAAGATAATGCAGCTTTTGTTCATGCGACCCGAAATGCAGCAACGCAGGTCCAAGCATCCAGATGCCAAAGCTCTGCAAAGGCGAGCGCGCATCGATACGGCCCATCTCTTCGTGAAATACTTTTTCCTGATCGCGGCTCATGCCAGCGCCGCCGTATTCGACCGGCCATGTTGGTACAGTGTATCCCTTGGCCGCGCACCGCTCCAACCAGACCTTCTGCGCATCGGATGAGAATACCCAATCCTTGCCGCCCCAGCAGATCGCATCTTCCACAATACCGCCGTCGCGCATCTCTTGCGGGCAATTCGCCTCAAGCCACTCGCGTAGCTCCAGACGGAATTCCTCTATGCTGTTCGCTGTCATTTCAAAATCCTCCCTTGGGACGTCACGTCAGTTTGCGGACATCCATTCCGCTGTGCAGAATGGCGACCCGAATTGCGATTGACAAGACGCGACGCCACGTCTCACTTTCCAACGAAACGCAAACGGGAGGATGCAAACCATGAAAGCGATGCTGAGCAAAGAAGTCGGTGGCCCTGAAACATTGGTGCTAGAAGACATGCCAACGCCGGAGCCGGGCAAAAAGCAGGTGCGCATCCGCGTGCATGCTGCAGGCGTTAATTTCCCGGACACGCTTATCATTCGCGACATGTACCAGATGAAACCGCCCCGTCCCTTCGCTCCGGGCGGAGAGATCGCAGGCGAGGTCGAGGCTGTGGGCGAAGGTGTCTCTAACCTATCGGTTGGGGACCGTGTGTTGGGTATGACCGGCTTTGGCGGCTTCGCCACACATGTGGTGGCCGATGCCGACCGTGTTATCAAAATTCCAGACAATATGCCGTATGAAGAGGCCGCGTGTTTTGTGCTGACCTACGGCACGTCGCACCACGCGTTGAAAGATCGTGCAGGCATTAAAGAAGGCGACAGCCTGCTGATTCTCGGTGCCGCAGGTGGCGTGGGCGTCGCCGCGATCGAACTGGGTAAAGCAGCGGGTGCACGCGTAATTGCCGCGGTGTCGTCAGAGGAAAAAGCGCAATTCTGCCGTGACCTCGGTGCGGATGAAACGATCATCTACTCCCGCGATATGTCGGACAGAGCCGCGCAAAAAGAGTTCTCCAACCAGATCAAAGCAGCCGCTGGCGGCGATGGTGTCGATATTGTCTATGATGCTGTTGGCGGTGATTATGCTGAACCGGCTGTGCGAGCGTTGGCATGGAAAGGCCGATTCCTTGTTGTGGGATTCCCGGCAGGTATTCCAAAAATCCCGCTGAACCTCACATTGCTGAAGGGCTGTCAGATTGTCGGCGTATTCTGGGGTGCCCATACCGCTCGCGAGCCGCAAAACCACGCCGAAAACATGGGCGATCTGTTCCGCATGTATGGCGAAGGCAAGATCAAGCCGCGCATCTCGGCCAGCTATCCCTTGGCACAGGCGGGAGATGCCCTGAACCTGCTGGCAGACCGCAAGGTTCTGGGCAAAGTTGTGGTGACGATGGACTAGCGACGTGTCAGTCGCGAAGATGGGTCACATCGTTAAAACCGCGCAGGATCATGCCGTTTGGTCCCACCACCAGACGGCTGATCGACCCGTTGTCCGCACCATTGAATGCAAACGCGGGCGACCCTGTCGCAATCGCCAAAGCTGCCGAAACAACACCGCCATGCACCACAACCGCAACCAGTTCATCCGCATGCGCAGCGGCAACCCGCTGCAACCCGCGCTTGACCCTTGCCTGCAACGCGGCGGTGGTTTCCGCGCCGGGGATCTCTCCCCATTCCTCACGGTCGCGGGCACGCAAAAACGCAGGGTCGTTCTCAGCGGCGCGGAACCGGTATTCGCCCCCGTCCCAATCCCCCAAAAATACCTCATGCAAATCGGGATCGATCCTTGGTGCCAACCCCAGATGCGCCGCCAAAGGGGCCGCCGTCTGATGCGTCCGCACCATCTTGGTCACGTAAATCGCCGAAATAGGTTCTGCTTTCAGGCGCTCACCAACACGCAGCGCCTGCTTTTCTCCGACCGGCAACAACGACGGATCACCCTGCCCATCGACCAGCGGAAACATCTGACCACGCACCGCTTCCTGCGTCTCACCATGCCGGATGAGCAGCAAATCCGCCGCACCCTTTGGCGGCTGAAACCGATGTTGACGACCAGACATAACTCTCTCCTCTAATTTCCCAGCAATAGGACACATCCCATGCAAAACCGCCAGATACAGATCGCAGAACTCCCCACCGCCGAACTGACGCCCGACCACTTCAAACTTGTCGAAGCGGACATGCCAAAAGCGGGCGACGGTGAAGTGCTGCTCAAAGTCATTCTGATGTCGATTGATGCGGCCAACCGTTCATGGATGAAAGGTGCGACCTACCGCGCCGCCGTTCAGGCCGGTGATCCGATGCCCACCTATGCCATCTGCGAAGTTGTCGAAAGCAACAGCCCGAAAATCAGCGTCGGTGATATCGTAGCAGCTGAGGCCACGTGGTCCGATTACATCGTCGCCAAGGGGCACAGAGTGGAAAAGCTCCCCAAGGTAGAGACACTTTCCCATCTGATGTCGGTTTACGGCATTGCAGGCAAAACTGCCTATCACGGTCTGATGTCCATCGGTAATCCGGTGGCAGGCGAAACCGTCCTTGTCTCGGCTGCTGCGGGCTCCGTTGGCGGATACGTCGGCCAGATCGCCAAAGCGCTCGGGTGTCGTGTCGTCGGGATCGCGGGCGGCCCCGAAAAATGCAAATGGGTCGAAGACGAGATGGGCTTTGACGCTTGCATCGACTACCGCGAGGCGGGTCTGTCCAAGGCATTGGCCGCGGCCTGCCCTAACGGCGTTGATGTCTACTTCGATAACGTCGGCGGCAAAATCCTCGAATCCTCGCTCAACTTTATGAATGAAAAGGGCCGCGTTGTGTGCTGTGGCGCGATCAGCCAGTATGACACCGACAACCCTACCGGCCCGCGCAACCTGCCCGGTGTGATCGTGGTTAAACGCCTCAAGATGGAAGGTTTCATCGTGATGGATTTCGCCCATAATGACGCCAAATGCGTCCGCGCCATGCAGCATTGGGTGGGCACCGGCCAGATCAAGGTCACCGAAGACATCGTCGAGGGGCTTGAGAACGCACCGCAGGCTTTGATCGGTCTGCTTGCTGGTGACAACAAGGGCAAGCGGTTGGTCCGTGTCGCCGCTGACCCGTCCTGAGGAGGCACCAATGTCATCACTCGCAACCGCAATCGAGACATCACAAAAGCTTATCGGCACCGAGGTCGGCGTCTCAAACTGGATTACGGTCGATCAGAAGATGATCGATGAATTCGCCAAGACAACGCATGACGAGCAGTGGATTCACGTCGATCCCGAACGCGCCGCCAAAGAAACACCTTTCGGCGGGGCAATCGCCCACGGCTTCCTCACGCTGTCTCTGGCCAGCCGCTTTGCATATGACTGTTTCTCCATGATGGAAGGTCAGGTCATGGGCATCAACTACGGGATGAACAAGCTTCGCTTTCTGATGCCCGTCGTCGCGGGCAGCCGTCTGCGGGGCCGCTTTACCCTTGTGGATGCCAAAGCCCGCGATGCCACCAGTATGCTGCGGACAAACACCCTCACGATCGAGATTGAGGGCAACGAAACCCCTGCCCTTGTCGCCGAGTGGCTGGGGCTAGCCGTCTTCAAGGACTAGGCGCGCACCAACAACAAAAGGACGCCCCCATGCAAACCGACTATCTGATCTCTGGCGCGGGGGCGACCGCCCTGTCTTTTCTGGACGTACTGCTTGCCGAAACCGATGCAACAGTCACAATCGTCGACCGGCGGGATGCGCCCGGTGGTCACTGGAACGACGCTTATCCTTTCGTGCGCTTGCACCAGTCCGCCAGCTTCTATGGCGTGAACTCGCGGCGGCTCGGGCCAAAGCGTACCGCGGATCAAGACCACCTCGCCCCTCATTACGAGCTGTCGACCAAGTCCGAGATCCTCCATTACTTCCACGATCTGATGGAAAACACCTACCTGCCCACCGGCCGCGTGACGTACTTTCGTATGTCCGAACATCTGGGTGACGGTCTGGTGCGTCACCTCGTCACCGGCAAAGAAACACAAATCAATGTGGCCAAAAAGATCGTCCATGCTGGCAGATGGGGCGACATGGGCAGCATCCCGGCGACCCATACGCCGAAGTTTGACATCGCCACTGACGCGACGCTGATCCCGATCAACGATCTGCCGGCATGTGCCGCAAACCACGATCACTTCACAGTCATCGGCGCGGGCAAAACCGGCATGGATGCCGCTGTCTGGCTTCTGGAACAAGGTGTCGATCCCGATAAAATCACTTGGGTCCGTCCCAATGACTACTGGTTGTTCAACCGCGAACACATTCTGAACCATCCCGCCTTGTTCAGCACCGTCGTCGGCGCATTTCTGGGGGAATTGGAAACGCTCGGATCAGTCTCTACTGTTGATGAATACTGCGCCGCGATGGAAGCGCGCGGCGTCTGGCACCGCATAGACACCGCCATCACGCCAACCAAATTTCATGCCGCCGTTGCCTCCCCGCGCGAGATCAGCATGCTGTCCACTATCAAGAACGTGGTGCGCATGGGTCATGTCACGCATATCGAAAACGGCAAGATGACCTTGAAAGAGGGCACCGCCGATTTGCCCGACAACTCTCTTTTCATAGATTGCACCGCAACAGCGGGGGTTGTCATGGGTGCCCAGCCTCCGGTCTTTGACGGCGACACAATCAATCTTAACCTGATCCGCCCGTTCCAGCCCCTGTTCGGCGCCGCCCTCATAGCTTTTCTCGAGGCGAAGGTGCCCGATGATGCAATACGTGCAGCCTGTACTCATACCGTGAATTTTCACGATACACCTGCGCAGTACATTGCAGAAATGTTGCCCGCGATGATGAACCAGGGTGCCTGGTCCAAGGTGCCCCCCGTCAAAGACTGGATGGACAAGACGCGATTGCAAGCGATGAACCATCTGATGTTCGGCTACGATCCGTCTGACAAGGAAATGGTGGATATGCTCTCGCGGTTTGGACCGGCAGCAAAGGCCGCTGTGGGCAACATCCCCCGCATTCTTTCAAACAGCGCCACTGCGTGAATTTCAGGGCACCGAGATCCAAGCAACGGTGGTCTGTTAGCCCTGAACATCATCCCCCAGATCAGCAAAGCTGTCCGGAACCATTTCCTGCCAGAACCCCTTAATAGAGACTGTATTAAGCGCGGACATCCAGCCATGGCGCTCAAAGTCGGCCCTCGCCGCATCATCCTCGATCATCGACATAAACAACCTGCGATCCGCGTCCCTTTGCGTCGGCGTGCGCGCCGCCACAAGGTCACGCACCCGCTCCAGAATACGTGCCCTTTGCGAAGAGACAGGCGCCGTCGCCGCCTCCTCCGCATAATCCTCGCGCAACGCTGCTGACAGATATCCGACCGGATTTTTAACATCGCGCTGTTTGCCGACATAGGCAATCTTGCCTGCAAGATGATCCTCTCCATGCTCAGCAATCCATTGCCGCGCCAGACGATCGCTGACCCCCAATGCGCGAAGACGGGCATAGACATCAGACCGGCGCACCCCTGCCCCGTCGTCCAGATCAAGGATCGCAAGCTGCGGGTTCTCTGAAATCCTGAACCGGATATCTGTGACTGCCCGACCACGTTTGCGGATCTCCGGCACCACCACGATGTTCGAGGTCTTGTTCACCTCTGCCACAGCCGGCTTGATAATCTTCGCGTTGAGATGTTTGTACACTGCGTAATACTCGCTGTCCTCCACCCCCATCAGTCGGCGGAACAGGTCAAGCGACCACCAGCCCGTGCTTCCCGTGCGCACAAAGCGATAGCAGTTTTCATACAGCGCCAATGCGTGCCCACTGGTGAACCGCCGCTGAATATTCAAATTGATCAGGGCAAATACCTTGGGGTCATTCAGTTTTGCGGCCAGCGCTGGTGAATAGGCATATTCACAGACACCACCTTTCAGCTTGGCATAGCTCAACAAGCTGGAAACACCCCATTCCTGTTGCCCTTGGTCATCCAGCATATCCCATTCGGCAACAGTCTCTGCGAGGCCGCGCAGAGACGCCTTGAGCGTGTCCATATCATTGGAGTTGTATCCAATCATCAGGCACAGCGTCCGGGCATCAATCATATGCACTTGGGACGTGGTCAGAGTGTCATAGGCGTTTAGCAACAGAACATTGCTCAGTTTCCGCTGGAGGAGGGACAGCTTTCCCGACACATGGATCGCAGCAACATGTTTTTTGACCGACCCGCGCCTCAGAACGCCGGTCAGCTTGTCTTTGGGTATATCACTGAAACGATCTTTTTGCTGTACTGCCATGTCACCGTCCTGCCCGCTGGATTTTTATCCAGTCTATGGAACCACCATGCGCGAAAAGGCACCCGCAAGCAAGCGTCCTCTAGGTACCTATATGCAGGAGCCCTTCAGCGTCACAGGCCAGACGAAAGGTGCCAATTTACGGGATCACCGTTTTGCCATCGACAGCTATAAGGCTCTAACAGGAAGCTTTGAGAGCCTATTTTGCGTGAAACCGCAGATCGGTACGGTTCAACCCGCGAATCGGTACTCTTGAAACTGTAAACGGGTCCTTTTCGTCCTGCGTTTGGTGACCTTTCGTACCGTATTCAGGACCCCAAAATCGCGTAATCCACTGCTTAGAATGATTTTTTCAGCTGCAAAGTTCTTAAAGAACTCATAGATTCTTACAATATGTCTGTGTGGTCTCGTTAAGAATCTTATGGAAAAGACTGAGTTTGCTCATTCCAGATTAACATCAAAGATACGATGTGTCATAAAACAGGCGATAGCCGCAAAAGACGCGCACATGATTGAGGATTTATGGCTTCTACACCCAAACCCCCTCCCCCGCCCTACTTCAACATCGATCCCGCAAAAGCGGCGGCCGGTTTGTCTGATCCTATCGACACGGCGCGATTCGCGAAAGCCGCAGCTTTCGCTGCGAAGGGCCGTGATGATCTGGCAAAGCGTGGATATTCCCCTGACGGCAAAAAGCATCTGCGTAGGTTCTCGACCTGGGAAATCTGCCGGTACCTGATAGATGTGGCTCCGGCGCATCTACGGCGGGTACTCAAGTCCCATCCTGACCTTCCTCAGGGAACGGGTGAAGCAGGCAGCAAGTGGTTCACGCTTTCGGAAGTTCTGATACTTCGTGAACATTTTGCGACTGAAGGTGCATCGAACAAGCAGTACAAATCGTGGCGGCCGGAAGGGCTTCCAGCGAAAGTTGTATCTGTTGCCAATTTCAAAGGCGGTGTGGGCAAAACATCGACCTGCGCACACCTTGCCATGTCCGCCGCATTGGATGGCTACAAGGTTCTGGTTATCGATCTCGATTCCCAAGGATCGCTCACGTCCATCATGGGCGGTACAGTACCCGATGAATGGTCGACTGCGTTCCCTTTGATGGCAAAGGATTTCGCGCGGCATCTACAAAGTGAAAATACCGTTCGACGTGCGCGCGGTGCGGTAGAGCTGCCATTCGACGAAACCCTGACCGAAAGCTTGCAGGTTTCGCCGCGAAACCTCATCCAAGAAACCCACTGGCCCAATATTGATCTGATTGGGGCCCAATTGAACCTCTACTGGGCCGAATTTCAGGTCCCTGTCTGGCGTATGCAGGTCCGGTCCTGGCCCCTTTGGGATGCTTTGACCAATGCACTGGAATCCGAAGGTATCCTCGACGAATACGACATCGTTCTGATCGATACGCCGCCTGCCCTCGGCTATCTCACGATTAACGCCCTGGCCGCGGCGGATATTCTGTTGGTCCCCTTGGGTGCATCCTTTCTTGAGTTCGACTCGACGGGTCGCTTTTTCGACATGCTCTATTCCACATTTGCCAGCATCGAAGAGGGTGAGAACCGGATAAGGCGGCAGGACGGGCTGCCTGAAATGAAGTTTGAATGGGATGCTGTACGCGCCTTGATAACCCGGTTTGACGCCAGCCAGCAGACCGATTTGGCAAATGTCATTCAGGCCTACTTCGGTGATTTCATGACCACCTACCGGCAGGAAATTACGGCGATGGTCGGGCAGGCAGGTGAGCAGGTGAACGGAATTTACGAGGCGGACTATCGGGAGTTCAACCGTGATACCTATGTGCGGGGCCGTGAAGCCTTTGACCGGACGTGGGCGGAAGTGAAGGAAGTCTTGCTGGGGACGTGGTGGCGGGACCTTGAGGCGGCGAAGAAGGAGGCTGAGGATGGCAAAGAGACGTAAGCTGGAGGCCCCGTCGGCCGAAGACATGAACAGGATCGAGGCGGAGTTTCGCCGCGAAACCCCAATGAAGCACCTTGGCGCTCCGATTGCGCAGGTTGCGGCAGATACGGCTGACGCGTTTGAATCTGGCACTCCTGACCAGCGGCGGGACGAAGCGCAGGCGGCGGCCTACCGCGATGCGGAAGAGCAGGGCAGGGTGATCCGGCAAATCGCGCTTGATGAGATTGAACCGGTTTCAATTCCCCGGGACCGCACGGTGTTGGACAAGGAAGCGTTGGAAGAGCTTGAGTATTCCATCAGTCTTCATGGCGTCCGTTTGCCGATCGAAGTTTATGAGGTCAAAGGTTCAACAAATGCTAAACGCTACGGTCTGTTGTCGGGCTATCGCAGGCTTGTGGCACAACAGAACCTCTATGCCCGTGGCGGGCATGAAAAGCTTGCTCGTATAAACGCCGTTGTCCGTGACCCCGACCAAATGGGCGGTGCGTTTGTTGCGATGGTTGAGGAAAACGAAATCCGGCAGGACCTGAGCCACTTTGAGAGGGGCAGGATTGCCGCAATCGCCGCACAGCAGGGGGCTTTTGCGAACACCGAAGCTGCCGTAGCTGAGATGTTCGCTGCCGCGTCGAAAGCGAAACGTAGCAAGATACGGTCCTTTGCGATGATCTTTGAATTGCTGGGCGATCTGCTGCATTTCCCGGAAGCTCTGCGCGAAAAGGACGGATTGCGTCTGGCGCAAGGATTACGGGCAGGTGCAGAGCCGCGATTGCGCGAGGTTCTGGGCGCCCAAACAGCCGCAGATGCCAAAAACGAATGGGCGCTGATTGATGCTGTTCTGTCGGAGCAGGGCGACGCGACCACTGATCCCAAAAGGGGCGGCCGACCGCGCGTCGCCTTGCCCAAACCGGGCTGGTCCGGAACTGACACACTACACACATCGACCGGCGTCACGATGCGCAAGGAAAGCGACAGCAGCGGGTATGTCATTCGCTTCAGCGGCAAAGGTGTGTCTGACGGGCTGATGGAAATGCTGATGCGCGACATTCAGGAGAAACTGGAGAAGGGCGGGTCGTGACGCTTTTGTGACGGCGCGTCATTCCAGTGTGCAGGGCTGGCGCGAAAAACAGCCAAAGGCTAGCTTCGGGGAAACCTACAAAAGAGAGCCTGAAAAAATGAACCTAGATCAAGCGATGCAGGAACGGCGGTCGATCCGCGGGTTTCAGGACAAGCCGGTGCCACGTGCGCTGCTGGAGGAAATCATCGCACTGGCCAACCGCGCCCCGTCTTCAATGAACACACAGCCTTGGCATTTGCACGTGCTGACAGGGGAGCCGTTGGAGAACGTGCGGGAAGGCAACTCAACACGCATGATGTCGGGTGTGCCGCCGGTCCGCGAGATCGTCGATCACGGTGCGTATGAGGGGCCACACCGCGACCGTCAGGTCGGTATCGCCAAACAGCTTTTTGCGGCAATGGGGATCGAGCGGGAGGATAAAGAGCGGCGTCAGGATTGGGTCATGCGGGGCTTTCGACAGTTCGACGCACCGGTTTCTATCGTGGTGACCTTTGACAAATCACTGGATGGCGGCACGATTGCGCATTTCGATCTGGGGGCAGTCACCTATGGTCTGGTGCTGGCCGCCTGGTCGCGGGGCCTTGGCGCGGTGATCAACGGGCAGGGGATCATGCAATCCCCCGTCGTGCGCGAGCATGCGAACATTCCTGACAGCGAAGTGATTATGACCTGTGTGGCACTTGGTTGGCCTGATGAAGATTTTGCCGCGAACGGAGTCGTTTCGACCCGCCGTGACGTAGATGACGTGGCAACATTTATAGGCTTTGATTGAGTTAAGTGTCTGAATACAAAAGAAAATGAACCTTTTTTCTTTCTGTTACTGTTTTCGTCTGAAAGACAGGCTAGTTTGACCTTAAAATAAAAGGACATCCTATCATGCGCGACTTTCACGACCCCAAACGCTCTCCGATTTATGCTGCAAACGGTGCATTGGCCACGTCGCACCCTCTGGCGACACAAGCCGGTCTTGATGTGCTCAAGCGGGGCGGTAATGCGGTAGATGCAGGCGTGACTGCGGCGGCGGTTCTTGCGGTGGTCGAGCCGGCGATGACAGCAATCGGCGGGGATGGTTTCGCGCTGATCTCAAAGCCGGGACAGGCGCTTTATGGTTTGAACTCCTCGGGGCGTGCGGCGGCGGCGTTGTCGACCGAAATGCTGATGGGTCAGGGCTGGTCCGAGATGGATGATGCCAGCCCGCATGCAGTAACGGTTCCGGGTGTTGTGAAGTGTTGGGAAAGCCTGTTGGCATCCCATGGTACCATTGGCATGGAAGAAGCCTTGCAGCCTGCGATTGCCGCAGCGGAGCATGGTTTTGTCGTTTATCCCCGTGTCTGGAGCGATTGGACGGAATGTGTACCCAAACTGACTGCTCAGGGGGCAGGGGGCCAGCATTATCTGGTTGGTGGGACGGCGCCCAAGATGGGAAGCATTCACAAGCTGCCTGCGCTTGCGGCCACGTTGAAGACCATCGCGGCGCAGGGGGCCAAAGGGTTCTATGAGGGCGCGGTTGCGGCCGATATCGTGGCAGAGTTGCGTGCGCGCGGCGGCGTTATGACCGAGGAAGATCTGGCAGGTCACAGCGCTGATCCCTGTACGCCGGTAAGCGCCGCGTATCGCGGAATTGATCTGGCAGAGCTGCCGCCGAATGGCACTGGCATCACGGCGCAGATTATCCTGAATATGCTGGAGCTGTTCGATTTGTCCGCGCTTGATCCGCATGGGGTTGAGCGGTTCCATCTGGAGATCGAGGCGTCGCGTATCGGTTACGCCATTCGGGATGCGCATGTGGGCGATCCGGCGACCATGGGTGCCGATGTGCAGGCGTTGATTGATAAAGCGTGGGCCAAAGGGTTGGCGGCGACGATTGATGCGTCAAAGCGGAATGCAGAATTGCCATCCGCCGATCCGAATTTCCAAAGCGATACGATCTATCTGTCCTGTGTCGATCGTGACGGCATGGCTGTGTCGCTCATCAACTCGGTTTTCAAGGGGTTCGGTTCCGGCATTGTGACAGATAAGACGGGGATTACCCTGCAGAACCGTGGTGCGGGTTTCCGGGTTTTGCCGGGACATCCAAACACGATTGAGGGCGGCAAGCGGCCGTTGCATACGATCATTCCCGCGATGGCGATGCAGGGCGACAAGCCCAAGTATTGCTTTGGCGTCATGGGGGGGCAGTACCAGCCGACGGGCCATGCGCATGTGATAACCAACATGGTCGATTTCGGCATGGATCCGCAGGAGGCGCTGGACAGTCCACGCGCGTTCTGGCGTCCTGACGAGGTGTTGGAGATTGAGCCGACGCTGGGACAGGATGTGCTGGACGGGTTGGCGGCGAAGGGTCACAAAGTTGGCTTTACCAAGTCACCGCATGGTGGCGGGCAAATCATCGAGATTGACCACGAGAACGGTGTGCTGATTGCAGGCTCTGATCCACGCAAAGACGGTTGCGCGATGGGGTATTGAGCCTGCCGCACTAAGTATCGTGCTTGGTTGGTTGGGCTTCAGCCTGTCAGATCGTCTTCTATGTAGACACGGATGATCTCGTCGAAGCTGCTTTCGGCCTCAAAGCCGAGCGATAGTGCACGGTCGGGGGCGAAGTCTTGCGGCCAGGTGTTGACGATCGCCATGATGGCGGGATCGGGAACATGTTTGACGAGATCGACGACGTCCTGACCTGCCACGCGGCGCAATGCTTCGATTTGTTCGGCCACGGTGCAGCTGAAGCCGGGCAGGTTGAGCGCGCGCCTTCCTTCTAGAAGATCAGTGTCTAACTTGGCCGCATGGGTCAAAAATCGCGCTGCGGCACGCGGGCTGGCGTGGACGTTGCGCACGGTATCGGCCACCGGAAGCACGGCTTCGACGCCGTTTAATGGTTCACGAATGATGCCTGAGAAGAACGAAGACGCGGCGGCGTTCGCTTTGCCGGGGCGTACGCAGATTGTGGGGAGGCGCAGAGACAGACCGTCAATGAAACCTTTGCGGCTGAAATCTCCGACCATCATTTCACAGGCTGCCTTTTGCGCGCCATAACTGGTTTGCGGGGCGGACAGGAAATCATCGCCGATCTTGTCGGGGTAGGGGCCGCCGAAGACGGCGATGGAGGATGTAAAGACAAGGCGCGGACGGTAGCTGCTTCCTGACGCCAGATGTTCGCTGCGCAAAGCGCTGAGAAGGTGCCATATCGCCATCATATTGACGTTCCAGCCTAGTTCAAATTCGGTCTCGGCCTGACCGGATACTACGGCAGCAAGGTGGAAGACGACATCGGGCCTTTCGGCAGCAAGCATGCGGGCAGTGGCGGGATCGGATATATCACCGACGACGGTTTTCGCAGGCACGCCAGCGGGGGGGAAGGCGCGGTCAAACAAAGTTACATCGGCGGCCGGGAAGATGTCATGGTCGACAATCCGGCGTGCCAGTTTCTGGCCGATCATCCCGCCACCGCCCAAAATAAGTATTTTCGTCATGTCAGCCGCTCCGCCTGAGTATCATTTGCTGTCACCACGATAGGCGCTGGCGGGCGCATGTGCCAAGCCGTCCTTTTTAAAAGCGGGGCAGGGAGCATATGGTCAAATCGCGGCCCCTGACTTACGCTACTGTTTAAGCGCTAACAGACCGCATTCGTCAAAGGGTCTGGTGTCACGTCATGGGATGAGATCTGTGGCATCATACAAGCAGGGATTTTAGCGTTTGTGCGGGGGGAGAAGGATTTTAACGTGGTAGGCCAAAGGCTTGAAGGAAAGCGCGCGCTTGTGACCGCCGCAGGGCAGGGCATCGGGCGCGCAAGTGCGATTGCGCTCGCGAAAGAAGGGGCCCGCGTATTTGCGAGTGATGTGAACAGCAAAGCGCTGGCGACGCTGCGGGACGAGGGCCATAGCGGTATCGAGGTGTTCGAACTGGATGTTTGTGACGGCCAAAGCGTGAAAGACGGCGTGGCGCGCGCAACCCCTGAAGTTCTTTTCAATTGCGCCGGATTTGTGCATCACGGCAGCGTTCTGGACGCAAAAGACGAAGAGATAGAATTTGCCTTGGACCTGAATGTGAAATCCATGATGCGCACGATCCAGGCCGCACTGCCCGGGATGGTGGCACGCGGCACTGGATCTATCATCAATATGTCGTCTGCCGCAGGGTCGGTCATCGGCGCGCCGAACCGGTTTGTTTATGGCATGACCAAAGCGGCGGTGGTCGGATTGACCAAATCGGTCGCTGTGGATTTCATCAAGGACGGCATCCGCTGCAACTGCATCTGCCCCGGCACGGTCGAAAGCCCCAGTTGGCATGACCGTGTAACAGCACTTGGCGAAGAGTTGGGCAGTTACGACAGGGCAATGGAACAATTTGTGTCGCGGCAGCCCATGGGGCGTGTCGCGCGCGCCGAAGAAATAGCAGCGTTGGTTATCTACCTAGCCAGCGACGAGAGTGCCTTTACCACCGGGCATGCCCATATCATAGACGGAGGCTGGTCAGGCCAATGACAAAGATCACCAAAGACGATTTGCGGTCGCGCAAATGGTTCATGAACCCCGATAACCTAGAGATGACCGCGTTATATCTGGAACGGTATCTGAACTACGGGCTGACGCGCGAAGAGCTGCAATCGGGCAAGCCGATAATCGCAATTGCGCAGACGGGAAGTGACCTTTCGCCCTGTAACAGACACCACATCGAGCTGACAAAACGCGTGCGCGACGGAATTATCGCGGCAGGCGGTACGTGCATCGAAGTTCCGGTGCATCCCATTCAGGAAACGGGCAAACGGCCAACTGCTTCGTTGGACCGGAACCTTGCATATTTGTCCTTGGTAGAGACGCTTTTCGGCTATCCGCTTGATGGTGTGGTGTTGAACATCGGCTGTGATAAAACCACGCCTGCACTTTTGATGGCGGCGGCGACGGTGAACATTCCTGCGATTGCGCTGAGCGTTGGACCAATGCTGAACGGTTGGTGGAAAGGCGAGCGGGCAGGGTCTGGCACGGTGATCTGGAAGGCACGTGAACAGCTTGCGGCGGGTGATATAGATACGGATGAATTCATGGAAATTGCTGCCGCCTCTGCGCCTTCGGTCGGCTATTGCAACACCATGGGCACGGCCACCACGATGAATTCGCTGGCCGAGGCTTTGGGCATGCAACTGCCCGGGTCGGCCGCGATCCCTGCGCCCTACCGCGAACGCGGACAGATCAGCTACGAGACCGGTAAACGGATCGTTGAAATGGTCTGGGAAGATATGCGTCCGTCTGATGTGATGACACGTGAAGCCTTCGAGAATGCCATCGTGATCAACTCGGCGATTGGCGGTTCTACGAACGCGCCGATCCACCTTAATGCGATCGCGCGGCATCTGGATGTGCCGCTGGATAACAACGACTGGCAAAAGCACGGGCATGATGTGCCGCTGCTGGTGAACATGCAGCCGGCCGGCAAGTATCTGGGCGAGGATTATCAGCAGGCGGGTGGTGTACCTGCCGTTGTCGGTGAGCTGATTGCAGGTGGATTGCTGCCACATCCGCAGGCCATCACCGCCAATGGCAAAACGATGGCCGAGAATTGCGAGGCTTTGCGATCCAAGAACAGGGACGTTATCAAACCTGCGAGTGACCCTATGAAAGAACAGGCGGGGTTCCTGAACCTTACCGGCAACCTGTTCGACAGCGCGATTATGAAGACCTCTGTGATCTCGCCTGCGTTCCGGCAAACGTATCTCTCCAATCCTGATGATCCTGATGCGTTCGAAGGTCGGGCGGTCGTTTTTGACGGACCAGAGGATTTCCATCACCGCATTGATGATCCGGCTGAAAATATCGATGCAAAGTGCATTTTATTCATGCGTGGGGCAGGGCCCAAGGGATACCCCGGTGCTGCGGAGGTCGTGAACATGCGTCCCCCGTCCTACCTAATTAAACAGGGCGTTGAGGCATTGCCGTGTATTGGTGACGGGCGGCAGTCCGGGACCTCTGGTTCTCCGTCGATCCTGAATGCCTCTCCCGAAGCGGCGGATGGTGGCGGGCTGGCCTTGTTGCAGACTGGCGATGCCGTGCGCGTCGATTTGGGCAAAGGGACGGTGGACATGTTGGTGCCGCTGGAAGAGCTGAATGACCGCGCTGCAAAACTGCTGGCGAACGGCGGCTATGATATGCCTGCCAGCCAGACGCCGTGGCAGGAGATATTCCGCGAGAAAGTCGGGCGTCTGGATCACGGCATGACCCTTGAGGGGGCCGACCAGTACCGTGATATTGCGCGTAAGTTTGAGCCGCGCGACAATCACTGATCTTGAGGGGATAAGGCTATGAAACTATTGCGATACGGTGAGCATGGGGCCGAGAAGCCGGGGCTGCTGGATAATGCAGGATTGTTGCGTGATCTGTCCGGCCATGTGGATGATATCACAGGGGATGTGCTGGACGACGCCACATTGGACAGGTTGCGGGCGTTGGGCCCGTCCGAGCTGCCGATTGTCGAGGGTGAGCAGCGCATCGGCGCTTGTGTTGGTAACATCGGCAAGTTCCTGTGCATCGGTCTGAACTATTCCGATCATGCGGCGGAAACAGGGGCCGCCATTCCCGAACATCCGATTTTGTTCTTTAAGGCCAATTCAGCGATTGTTGGTGCCTATGACGATGTCGTCATGCCGCGCGGATCGACCCATACCGATTGGGAGATCGAGCTGGGTGTCGTGATTGGTAAGACGGCGAAGTATGTCGCTGAAGCGGAGGCCTTGGATCACGTGGCGGGCTATTGCATCGTCAATGATGTATCGGAGCGGCATTTCCAGAACAACCTGACGGGGCAGTGGACCAAGGGGAAATCCTGCGACACTTTCGGTCCGACGGGTCCATGGCTGGTGACGCGCGACGAAGTGGGTGATCCGCAGAACCTTGATATGGCGCTTGATGTGAATGGGGAGCGGCGGCAGACGGGCAATACCTCGACCATGATATTCACGGTCGCGCAGATTATTGCGCATCTCAGCACGCTGTTCACGCTGCATCCGGGGGATGTGATAACTACGGGTACGCCGCCGGGTGTGGCGCTGGGGATGAAACCGGAACCTGTGTTTCTCAAGAAGGGGGATGTTATGGATCTGACGATAGAAGGCCTTGGGCATCAGCGGCAAAGGGTGGATATCGATGCCTGATCTATTGCAAATTGGCGGCATCACCGAAGAGATGCGCACGCGGCTGGCCGCAGCGTTTACCATCCGACAGCTGGATGATTTCGAGCCGGAGAAGATCACCCATGTCGTGACCAATGGACATGCAGGCATTGACCCCGATCTGATGGCGCGGCTTCCGAACCTCAAGGTGATCAGCGGGTACGGTGTTGGCTATGATGCCGTTGATGCGGACGAAGCCGCGCGGCGCGGCATCATTGTGACGCATACTCCCAACGTACTGAACGAAGAGGTTGCGACCACGGCCATATTGTTGTTGCTGGCGTGTTACCGTGAGGTGCTACGCGATGACGCTTACGTACGATCGGGTGCGTGGGAAACGGGGGGCAATGCGGCTCTGACCCGCAGTGTAGACAATCAAACGGTCGGTATCGTTGGGCTGGGCCGGATCGGCCAGGCGATTGCCGAAAAGCTTGCACCGTGGAATACGAAAGTGCTCTACCATGCGCGCAACCGCAAAGATGTTGCGTACAGATATTACGAAAACCTCACCGAGATGGCGCATGACAGCGATGTGCTGATTTGTATTACGCCGGGCGGGCCGGGCACGCACCAGATCGTCAATGCCGAAGTCATGGAAGCACTTGGGTCTAAGGGTACCCTGATCAACGTCAGCCGTGGCTCTGTTGTCGATGAACAAGCACTGATCGAAGCGCTGGAGACGGGCAAGCTGGGCTGGGCCGGACTGGATGTCTTTGAGAACGAGCCACAGGTGCCGGAAGCCTTGCGCGCGTTGCCAAACACCGTCCTGCTGCCGCATGTGGGAAGCGCCACTGTCGAGACACGCAGCGCCATGGGGGCACTGACAGTCGATAATCTTTTGCAGCACCTCAAGGACGGCACTGTGATCAGTGCTGTGCCTGAATGTGCGCATCTTTAGAACCGGCGTAATGGCGGATGATTGAGTTTGTCATCGCCGTTTTCTTTTTGCTAATCACGCCCGGGCCCGGCGTGTTGACCACTGCCGGGATTGGTGCGGCCTTCGGGTTTCGTGCAGGGTTTCGCTTTGTGGCGGGGCTTTGTCTGGGCGGGTTCATCACGATGATGATGGTGGTGTCCGGTTTGGCCGCCGTGGTTTTTGCCGTACCCTCATTGCGGACCGTTCTGCTTTTTGCCTCGGTGGCCTACTTGGTTTACCTCGCCTGTCGTATCGCGAGTGCGGGATCCAAGATCGGATTTGCGCCCGCCGAGGCTCCGCTCGGGTTTCGCAACGGGCTGGCTTTACAGTTCATCAATCCCAAAGCCTATGTCGTCGCGACAACGCTCTTTTCTGGGTTTGCGTTTCTTCCGCACTCGCCTTTGCTTGAAGTGGTCGCGAAGCTGGTGCTCTTCAATCTGATATGGGTGCCGGTGCACCTGATCTGGCTCGCGGCCGGTGCCCGCGTGCGCCGCATGAACCTCAGCCAACGTACCCAGCAGGTGATCAACATCGGAATGGCTGTGTCGCTGCTCTTAGTGGTCTGTGTGGCGCTGCTGGCGTCAGGGTGAGTTCAAGCAAGATCCACTTCGATGGCTGCTTATTCTGCCGCAACATCCGGTAGGGTCACATCGGCTCCCTTAAGCTCCCGGGCGACAATCTGGTTGAACGTCATGTTCGGGTTTGTTTCAGCAAGCATGCCAACCTTTATCCAGAACTCAGCCTGCGCATTGATAGACCGGCACATCACAGTGCTGGCCTTGCGGATATCTTCGTGCAGCCCGTCGCCAATTTTTACGATGCCCATTGATGCGCTTCCTCAAGGTGAATATACGAAACATACACGATTCGTATATCACACAATCCGTCGCAGTAAAGAATTAGGGTGGCAAATGAACAGCTATATCAACGTTCCGCTTGCGCCTGCCGCGAAGAACGCGCGCAGATCCGCGAGTATCAAGCTTTATGGGCCTGATGCCTTTGAAGGGATGCGCCGCGCAGGTTCTTTGACCGCTGCCTGTCTGGACGGAGTGGCCGATCTGATCCGCGCCAATGTACCGCTTGCGGAGATCAACACCTACGTGTTGGATTTTGCCGCCGCACATAATGCGACACCAGCGACGCTTGGCTATCAGGGGTACAAATACGCCTGCTGCACCTCGGTCAATCATGTCGTCTGCCACGGCTTTCCGAATGAAAAGAAGCTGCGGGAGGGGGATATCGTCAATGTTGATGTGACCTTGATCTGCGATGGCTGGTACGGAGATTCAAGCCGCATGTACGTCGTTGGAAAACCGAAGCGCGCGGCAGAGCGGCTGATTAAGATCGCGCACGAGGCGATGATGCAGGGGATAAGGGCCGTCCGACCCGGCGCGCACCTGGGTGATATCGGACACGCGATCCAGTCGTTTGCGCAGTCCGAACGATGTTCGGTTGTCCGCGATTTTTGCGGTCATGGTATCGGACAGGTTTTCCACGATTCCCCGAATATCCTGAATTTCGGCAAGGCGGGGGATGGTGCGGAATTACGCGAAGGTATGATCTTTACGGTCGAGCCGATGATCAATCTGGGTACTGGCGAAGTGAAGATGCTGGCAGACGATTGGACGGCGGTTACCCGTGATAAATCCCTGTCTGCCCAGTTCGAGCATTCCATCGGTGTCACCGCAGATGGGTGCGAGATTTTTACACAGTCAGCAAAGGGTCTGCATGCACCGGGTGTTGAGATCAGCGGAGACGCTTTCTAGCCGCTAGTCGTGCAAAAGAGATGATATATTACCAATGTATCGACAATGTTGACACCTCTTCGCCTCACTCCTATATTTCGGCAGACCTAGGGGATGACAAATGCGTGTGATTGTTAAGAAATGGGGCAACAGTGCCTCTGTCCGGATACCTGCCGCTGTTATGCAGGCGGCAAAGCTGACGCTCGACACGCCTGTTGATGTGCGCGAAGAAAACGGGCGCATCATCATCGAGCCGGATCAATCGCCTGAGTTTCTGCTGGATGATTTGTTGGATGGGATCACAAGTGAGAATGTTCACGAGGTGATCGAAACGGGCGAGCCTTTGGGTCAAGAAACGCTCTGACATGGCTTACATCCCGGATGCCGGTGACATTGTCTGGTTGCAGTTCAATCCGCAAGCAGGACACGAGCAAGCCGGTCACCGTCCGGCGCTTGTCTTGAGCCCGGCGAAATACAACAAGATTGGCCTGATGCTTTGCTGTCCGATGACGACCAAAGTGAAGGGGTATCCGTTTGAAGTGATCATCCAGGGATCGCCGGTCAGCGCAGCACTTGCCGATCAGATAAAAAGTCTGGACTGGAAAGTCAGAAACGCCAAGCGGAAAGGCAAGGTTACTTTAGCCGAGCTTGAAGAAGTCCGTGCCAAGTCCATAGCTTTGGTTCGAGGCTGAGGCTGGCTTAATGGCGGATGCTTCTGTCGGGGATGGTACTGAAAGATACACCCCAAAAATTTCGAAGAGTCTCGTGGAAACTTGTAATCTATCTTATGTTACTTTTCACCGCGAAGCCCGCCAACCAAACCTCCGACTTCTCGCCCGAAAGTCTCAGTGGTGGTGTGGATCTTCGTCGAGGGAGCCGTGGATCGCGAATTGATCCAGTCCTGCGTCGCGCTTTTCGATGCTGCGGAAGCCTTCCTTGACGCCTGCGTCCGTCAATTCGCGTGCGACTGTCAGCAAGGTGTTGGGGTCCTGACCGTCGCATAGTTCGACCATATGGCGCAGTTCGTCTTCGGCAACGCCGGTGGCGGCTTCGATCGAGGGGGCACCGTACATCTGCACGAAGTGCGCGGCGAGGTCCGTCTTGAGCTGTTCGAACTCGGCCGGTTCAATCTGGGTGACAGCGACAAAGGTCACGCGGCCGAAGGTTTCGACACCCAGCCAGCCATTGCTGAAAGCCTGACGGGCCTTGCCGCTCAGATCGGCCTCTGACCAGTTGGAGAATTCAAAGCCGCCCGAAATGCACCATTCACCGGTGCGGGCGGGCATGTGGAACACGTTTCGGTCGCTTTCATCAAAGTGGATTGCGCGGGCCAGCATCATGTTATGTCGCCTCCAACAGGGTACTCAGGGGGATCAGGTGGGTGGTTTCCGTATCGCGCAGCAGTATGCCAAAGCGTTCGTCGACACCCAGATAGGTGCCGGAAAGATCGGCCATTTCGATGTCTTCGCCGATACCATGCGCCAAACCGCGCCATTCCTTGTGCAGCGGGCCGGAGCCTTGATCCAGCCAGGTATTGATACCCACAAGCGTATGTTTGACCCAGCTTTCCAGCAGGTCGTCTGCCTGAACATCTGCACAGCCTTCGGCATAAAGTGCGGTTTGGTCGGGGGTGTCGCCGGGCGCATCGCTGTCGGGCCAAAGCGGTAGGGTTAGTCCGACAACCAGCCATGCCGGCTCCGCCTCCGGATCGTTGTCCGATGCTGCAACGCGCAGACGGCCACAGGACGCGCCGTTGATGCGCAGCCCTCCGTCCCAGTCGAGATGTACAGCGACTTCTGGTGGAGCCAGTGCACCCAAAGCGTTTTGAAATCCGACACCGCACAGGGGCAGCATTGTCATGGCATCCGCCAGCTCGACCTCGGGGGCAAAGACGATTGCGCCTTCGAGTGTGTTGCGGCCCAGATTATAGACAACCAGCCCCGCATCGCATCCGCGCACGGCTTCCATGCAGGCCTTGTCGAACGGGTCGATCGCCCCTTCGACGGCAAGGCCGCTAAAGACAGGTGGAAAGCTCGGAGTGCTCATGCTTTGCCGGCTTCGATCAGGGATTTCGCAACGGTGCGGAAAGCCTGCGCCTGCGTGCTGTCGGGCTTGGAAACCACGATGGGTGCGCCGCCGTCAGCTGCCAGCCGGATGTCCAGATGCAACGGGATTTCGGCAAGCAGAGGCACGCCCAGCTTTTCTGCCTCTGATGCTACGCCCCCATGCCCGAACACATGTTCTTCGTGACCGCACTGAGAGCAGATGTGCGTGCTCATGTTTTCGATCATGCCAAGGATGGGTGTGCCCATCTGGTTAAACATGTCGATGCCTTTGCGGGCATCCAGAAGGGCCACGTCCTGTGGGGTCGAGACGATAACCGCGCCGTCAAGATGTGCCTTTTGCGCGAGCGTCATCTGGACGTCACCCGTGCCGGGCGGCAAATCCACGATCAACACATCCAGTGCGCCCCATTGCACTTGTGTCAGCATCTGCTGCAAGGCCCCCATCAACATCGGACCACGCCAGACTACGGCCTGATCCTCGTTGGTCATCAGGCCGATGGACATCATCGTCACACCGTAGTTGCGCAGGGGCAGGATGAGTTTGCCATCAGGGCTTTGCGGACGTCCCGAAACGCCCAGCATGCGCGGCTGTGAAGGCCCGTACACATCCGCATCAAGCAATCCGACACGCCGTCCTTCGGCAGCCAGCGCACAGGCCAGATTGGCCGCGACGGTTGACTTGCCCACGCCGCCCTTGCCGGAGGCCACTGCGATGATGCGGTCCACACCCGGCACTTTTTCCGGGCCTGCGGGTTCGGGCGCACGGTTCGGTTTGAGATCGGGTGGCGGTGCTTTCTTGCTGTGTGCCGTCATCACGATGGAGACAGAAGTCGCGCCGAGTGCGGCCAGTTGCGCTTCGGCTGCGGCTTTGGCGTCCATGAACGGTTCGGGGCTGTCCACTTCCATGACGAAGCGCACAGCGCCTTCATCCACGTTCAGGGCACGGACCAGACCGGCCTCGACCAGATCCACACCGGAAGGGGCAGTGATGCCTTTAAGACAGGCCAGAACGTCTTCGCGGGTAAGCGCCATTCACGCGCCCTCGATCTTGCCGGTGACTGTGTGTTCAAGCGCGATGCCGTCAATTGTCAGCACCATCTTTGCGTCGAAGGTTTTGCCCTCGGTGGCGTCTGCATTGCGCATCGCTTCCTCGATCGCCTGTTGGGAGGTCACCCCCACCTGCTTGAGAAACTTTCGCATCGACATGTTAAATTCGTCGCTCATGGTGGTGCTCCTGAATATTCGGAAAAATTGACGTGCTGACCCTAACGGCTCTAGGCTGACTTGCAAACACATCTGCGCGTAAGGAGCGGAGCGTATGCTGAAGTACCTGACCTTTGTGGCAAGCCTGATAGGTGGCCCGGTTGTCGCCCAGAACAAGGCTTTTGATTTGCAGGTCCCGCAAGGGTTGATCGAAACCGGTCTTCACAAACATCTGTTGCCGCGCTTTTCGCTGAAAACCGGTATACGCATCACGGTGACGCCGGATGGCGGTGATGCGGAATTCGGCCCGGAAGGGACGCCCGTTTTCCAGCAAGGGGACAGGTTGTGGCGGTACGCCAAGACCGCTGGCCCGCATACGGATGCTTTCGAAGACTGGTTGTTGTCGGATGTTGGCAAACGCACGATTGAAGCCTTCGCGCCCGAAGGGGTGGCGTTGTTCAGTGCTGATGTTGCGTCGGCGGCCACGGTTCAGACAGCAGCAGTTGTAGGCAATACCGCGTTGGGAGAAGAGGTCAGCCTTCAAAGTTGCGGCCGGTGCCATGTGGTGAATGAAACAAACCGGATGAACGCCATTGGTTCTACTCCGTCCTTCAGGCTTTTGCGGACCTTTGAGGACTGGGAATACAGGTTCGAGAGTTTTTATGTGCTCAAGCCGCATGCCGCGTTCACGCAGGTTGCCGATGTGACCGAACCCTTTGCCGAAAACCTGCCGTCGCCCATCGCGCCGATTGAGGTCTCGCTCGACGAGATAGACGCGATTGTGGCCTATGTCGGCTCTATTGCACCTGCTGATCTGGGTGCGCCGCTTCAATCTCAGTGATCCTTGCGTTTTGACAGATAGTCGTCTGTCGTCCGTACGCGGGGGCGTTCACCGCCTTGAAACGGATTATCGGTGGAATGGTACTGCGCCTGAATGCGGCAGTTCTCGCACATCTGGATCATCTTGGCGGCTTGCGACGTCGCAAACATGGAATGGTTGCCCGCGAGCTTTTCTGTGATCTTTTCGACGGTGGATTTCGATCCGAAAAGCGATCCGCATTCGATGCAGGCGAACGGTTCTTCTTCGTTCAGAACCTGTTGGGTGAGTGCGGTGTCCGTCAGGTTCATCTGTGGCTTCAACGTGATTGCGTCTTCGGGGCAGACGTTCACGCACAGACCGCATTGCAAACAGGCGTCTTCCTGGAATCGCAGTTGCGGCAGATCGGGATTGTCGCCCAACGCCCCTGAGGGGCAGAGTGACACGCACGCCAGGCACAGCGTACAGGCGTCCGTATCGACGACAACAGCCCCGTAAGGTGCATTGTCCGGCAAAGGCAGGACGGGTGCCTCTGGCTGAAGTGCCTTTGTGGCGAGGCGGGTGATCTGGCGGCGGCTGCCCAGCGGCAGGATCGGATCACATCCGCTGGCGGTTACGGGGGTGTCGTAAAGCATCTCGCAAAAGGCATCGGGATCAGCGGGCTGCAACAGACGTATCACGCTTTCGTCGCCGGACAGGGCGGCGGCAATGGCGCGTTGGCCCTCTATTACGTCCAGCTCTGTCTTTGGAGACATCAGGATATCCACGCGACCAAAACCGCAAGCCAGCGCCGCCATCATTTCAGCGTGACCAAAGCCCGATAATGCGTCAATTTCCAAGGGAATGACGTGGGCAGGCAGACCTCTGCCGAAGCGCGCCGCGATCGAGATCATTTCCAATCCATGCTCACCATCATGTACCAGAAGGTGTGCGCCCTCCCCTCCTGATTTGCGGTAGGTAGAGGCAAGTGTTTCCAGCCGCTTGAACACGGTTTCAACAGGCGGTGCATCATACGAGATCGCACCGGACGGACAAACAGCCGAACAGGAACCGCATCCGGCACAGATCATCGGATCAATCGCTACATGTTCACCGGCAGAGGTAATCGCGCCGGTAGGGCAGACATTCAGACAATTTGAACAGGCTGATTGGCGCGCGCGGCTGTGGGCGCACAGACTGGTTTCGAGGCGCACATAAAGTGGCTTTTCGAATGTGCCGACCATTTGCGAGGCGGAAAGGACCGCTTTGGCAACCGAAGGTGCATGGCTTGGATCGGCACGCAGATATCCTTCGCGCTTTTCCGGCGCGGGAAACATGGGTGTGCCGCCGGTGAGATCCAGAATGATATCGCAACCGGACGTGGCATTTTGCAGCGGTGCGCCAAGCGTAAATGCACCGCGCCCGCCGGGAATGATTTCTTGCAGCTGGGAGAATTTGATGTCGAACCCGCCAAGCGCACCGGTCGCGTTTCTGATCGTGCCGACAACGCAATCAAACGTTCGCTCCAGCGGAATAAGGTCGGGGTCGTCAAGTAACACGGTCACGGCCAATGTGTCGGATAACTCTGATGCGGCCTTGATCGCTTGCGCGCCACCGATCACCAGACATGTGCCTTCCGAGATCACATCGACGGATCTACCCATCGCCAGTGGCAGAACGGCCTCTGCCGCGAGGGCCGCCATCTTGGGGGTTGCATTGCCTTCACCCCAGCCCGCTCTGTCACGCAGATCGACAAAGCCGGAGATATCGCGGCCCAGCTCTGCGGCGAGTTCTTCGAAGCGGGTGCTTTCCTGTTGGCAGGCCATGATAACGTCGCCGCCTTCGATTTCGCGGGCGGCCTGCTCGATCTGGTCGGTACAAAGACTTGAATAAACCCGAGAGCAACTCAACCCACAGCCTTCGGCAATGGCTTTGCCATCAACGCTCTGGCTGCCAAGACAGTCACATAGGACAAGCTTTTTGGCCATCTTCTTTTCCCCTTTGTACCCGCAACGCCAGTCCTGCAGACGACAGGCTAGCCGCGATTCGCCTGTGGGGTAAACCTCAATTCTGGGGCAGTTTGAACCCTTTACGGTATGCTGCAGGTGCAAAGTAAAAACCTAATCATTACAATATGAAAAACAATTTTCTGCGAAGCCCAATGCTCAAAAGGCGAAACGAAGAACAATCCTTCGTTGCGCTGCAGCAATTCCATGCGGTGGCGTAAATCGACCGGAAAAAGCACTTTGATATTTTGGCCCAACATCGCAATATGGGGCCAGAAGTCTCAAAAAAACGGGATCACCTTGGAAGCCGAACAGCAAAAATCCATCTCGATGCCTTTGGGTGTCGTGTTCCGCAGAGTGCCCGGCGTTACGCGCTGGGTTGCGCATGTGTGGAAAGCTGTTGCCGTCTTACCGGGTGCCGGTGCGGCCGATTGGAAAGAGCTGCGCCGTGAGGGGGATACAGTCGAGTTTCATGCGGCCACCCTGCCCCTTGAGTTGTTTCGCACGGATACCGAGGCGTATTTGCACGGTCTGTCGGCCAAGGTGCCAGCCATCTACGTCGTGATGCGCGAAGGGACAGACGGGCAACCGCTTGAAGTGGTTCTGGTCACTGCCTCACCTTATGAGGCGCAGGATTATGCAGATACCGGCGAAGAGTTGGTTGAAAAGGTGCCGATGACCGAAGGGCTGATCGCTTGGGTGCGTGCCTACGTTGAGGAGCACCACGAAGACGAAGTATTCATTAAGCGTCGCCGTGACAAAGCGCGTGTGGACCGCCACGAAGACGGGATCGGCGATGCACGTATCCGGCAGGTGGCCGATGTTTATCGTGCACCCGGATCGAAGGAGAGAGTGCATTGAGCCGGGGGGGTGATTTCTGGGGCCGCCGCCGCGCTGCCGTCGCCGCAGAGGCCGAAGCGGAGCAAGCCGTTCTTGAAGCGCAAACGCTTGCCGATGAACATGCGGCTCTTGAGGAACTGAGTGACGAAGAGGTTCTTGCCGCGCTCAATCTGCCCGATCCTGACAGCCTGAAATTAGGTGACGACTTTACCGCCTTCATGTCGAAGGCCGTGCCTGATGCCCTGCGCCGCCGTGCGTTGCGGACGCTATGGCGTTCCAATCCTGTGCTGGCGAACGTCGATATGCTGGTCGACTACGGCGAGGATTTCACCGATTCCGCCATGGTTGTCGAAAACCTGCAGACGGCCTATCAAGTCGGCAAAGGGATGTTGAAGCACGTCGAAGAGGTTGCCCGTAAAGCGGCAGAGGCGGAGACTGTCGCGGAAGAGGTTGAGGAGACGCCCGAAATCGAGGCACCAGAAGAAGAAGTTGTGATTGCCGCAGTCGCGCAGGGTGAGCCGCTGGCAACTGAGGATGACGGTGTCGAACGTGAGGTCGAAGTGGCTGATGCCGAGGAGGACGAGGTTATCATGACCCCTGCCCCACGCCGAATGAAATTCAGAGTTGAGGAAACCGCGTGAACGCTGCCGAAGATATCTCAATCGCGTCAGAAGACCGCCTGCGTGCGGATCTCTATAACTTTCTGGGGCTGATGCTGTCCGGTCCGCCGGACCAGCTTTTGCTTGACCAATGTGCGGGCCTATCCGGAGACGACAGCGGGATGGGTCAGGCCATCGCGGGACTTGCACGGGTAGCAAAAGCGAGCAAACCGGCCCGGGTGGAAAGCGAATTCAACGCATTGTTCATCGGACTGGGACGTGGCGAGCTGCTGCCCTATGCGAGCTATTACCTGACCGGATTTCTGAACGAAAAGCCGCTGGCTACGCTGCGCTCCGATATGGCGGCCCGAGCAATGAGCCGTGCGCCGAATGTCTATGAGCCTGAGGACAACATCGCGTCGCTGATGGAAATGATGGCGGGAATGATCGTCGGGCGCTTTGGCACGCCGGCACCGCTTGATGACCAAAAGACGTTCTACAATAAACATATCGCCCCATGGGCGGGCCATTTCTTTTCCGATCTGGAGGCGGCCAAGAATTCGATCCTTTATGCGTCTCTTGGTGCTGTTGCCCGGGAATTCATGGATATCGAACGCGAAGCATTTCGCATGACCGCGGCCTGACGCCGTGACATCACCGGCGGGGATGCCCGCCACAATAAGGGAGGGAGACATCCCCATGACCAAGAAGAGCGAAGACGGCACCAGCCGCCGGGACTTTCTGAAACTGGCAGGTACGACCGCGCCAGTAGCTGCGGTAGCATTGGCCGCAGGTGCAAACTCGGCCGAGGCAAGCCCGGTCGATCCGACATCTGAAAAGATGCAGGACACGGCGCATACCCGCGCTTACCTCGACAGCGCCCGCTTCTAGGACGTTGAATTAGACGACCCACTGACGACTGGTTGCGTGACGCCCGACTGTCCGTGGTTTCAAACCATAACCAAGCAAGCGAGGGAATTTTCCCGAGCACGCAAGGGAGGACTAAAAATGCTGAAGAAAAAAACCAACGGGGTTGCGCGACGCCCCCAGCGGACCGGCATACTATCTGACATTGCAGAAAAATCTGTAGACCGCCGTGCGTTCCTGCGCGGGTCCGGTCTGGCCATTGGTGGCCTTGCTGCAATCTCCGCCACAGGTGGCACCGTGACACAGGCCAATGCTGCGGCAACGGCGACGGGCAAAGTAGACCTGATCAAATCAGTCTGCACGCACTGCTCGGTCGGTTGTACCGTTGTGGCCGAGGTCGCCAACGGCGTCTGGACGGGGCAAGAGCCCGGTTGGGACAGCCCGTTCAACCTTGGTGCGCACTGTGCCAAAGGAGCCGCAGTACGCGAGCACGCCCATGGCGAACGCCGCCTCAAGTACCCGATGAAAAAAGAGGGTGGTGAGTGGAAGCGCATCTCGTGGGAGCAGGCGATCGACGAGATCGGCGATGGCATGATGAACATTCGCGAGGAAAGCGGACCGGATTCTGTCTACTGGCTCGGCTCTGCCAAGCATAACAACGAACAGGCCTATCTGTTCCGCAAGTTCGCCGCCTATTGGGGCACGAATAATGTGGATCACCAGGCGCGTATCTGTCACTCGACCACAGTTGCCGGTGTTGCGAACACCTGGGGCTATGGCGCGATGACCAACAGCTACAACGATATCCACAACTCCAAAGCGATCTTTATCATCGGCGGCAACCCTGCCGAGGCGCACCCTGTGTCCCTGCTTCACCTGTTGAAGGCGAAAGAGCAGAACAACGCGCCGGTGATCGTTTGTGACCCGCGCTTTACGCGGACAGCGGCCCATGCGGATGAATATGTCCGCTTCCGTCCCGGTACGGATGTGGCGCTGGTCTGGGGTATCCTTTGGCATATCTTCGACAATGGTTGGGAAGACAAAGAGTTCATCCGCACGCGTGTCTGGGGCATGGACCAGATCAAGGAAGAAGTTGACCGCTGGACACCTGAAGAAGTCGAGCGCGTTACCGGTGCACCTGGCTCCCAGCTCAAGCGCGTTGCCCGTACGATGGCAAACAACCGTCCCGGCACCGTGATCTGGTGTATGGGTGGTACACAGCATACCAACGGCAACAACAACACGCGCGCGTACTGCGTGCTTCAGCTGGCGCTTGGCAACATGGGCACATCGGGCGGTGGTACAAACATTTTCCGCGGCCACGATAACGTGCAGGGTGCCACGGACCTTGGCGTTCTGTCGCACACGCTGCCGGGCTATTATGGTCTGTCCGCTGGTGCATGGGCGCACTGGGGCCGCGTTTGGGAAGAAGACAGTGACTGGCTCAAGAGCCAGTTTGCGATGACCAAAGATGCGGATGGCAAAGACAAGTCGTTGCAGAACCTTACCGGCATTCCGGTATCGCGCTGGATCGATGGTGTGCTTGAAGATCCGGACAACATGGACAACCCCGACAAGGTACGTGCCATGGTGCTTTGGGGGCATGCGCCGAACTCGCAGACCCGCCAGAAGGAAATGAAGACCGCGATGGAGCAGCTGGATATGCTGGTCGTCGTAGACCCCTATCCAACGGTTTCTGCAATTCTGCATGACCGCACAGATGGCGTTTACCTTCTGCCGGCCTGTACCCAGTTTGAAACGCGTGGCTCTGTCACCGCGTCAAACCGCTCGATCCAGTGGCGCGACAAGGTGGTTGACCCGCTGTTCGAAAGCCTGCCGGACGAGGTCATCATGGCCAAGTTCGCCAACAAGTTCGGTTGGGCGGATCGTTTGTTCCGCAACATCGAGATGGATGACGACGAAACCCCGAATGTTGAAAGCATCACGCGTGAGTTCAACAAGGGAATGTGGACGGTCGGCTATACGGGTCAAAGCCCCGAGCGGATCAAAAAGCACATGGCCAACCAGCATACCTTTGACCGCACAACATTGCAGGCGGTCGGTGGACCGGCGGATGGTGATTACTACGGTATGCCGTGGCCATGTTGGGGCACGCCCGAGATGAATCACCCGGGCACACCGAACCTTTACGATATGTCCAAGCCAGTGTCCGAGGGTGGCCTGACGTTCCGTGCGCGCTTTGGTGTGGAACGTGATGGTGACAATCTGCTGGCCGAAGGCGTCTATTCCGTAGGGTCCGATATTCAGGATGGTTATCCTGAATTCACCATGCAGATGCTGGTCGATCTGGGTTGGGACAGCGAGCTTACCGATGCGGAGCGCCGCTCCATCGCGAAGGTCGCAGGTGTCAGCCTGTCGGATGTTGAAGAAGGTGACGTTGGCAATTCCGATGACGGAGAGGCAGCAACAGATACCGCTGCTGCCAGTGGCCTGACCAAACCGTCGGGCGAACAGGGTGCGGATGAGGAAGTCGGCGAACAGTCCATGTCGCCGTTCCCCTCCGACTTCAACGAGAAGGCCAGCAAGATCAACTGGAAGACCGACCTGTCGGGCGGTATCCAGCGGGTTGCGATTGCACATGAATGTGCGCCCTTCGGTAACGCCAAGGCGCGTGCCGTGGTCTGGACCTTCCCTGATCCGGTACCGGTTCACCGCGAGCCGCTTTACACCAACCGCCGCGATCTGGTTGAGGACTATCCAACATACGAGGACCGCAAGTTCTATCGCTTGCCGACCATGTATGCCTCGATCCAGAAGAACGACTTTTCCAAGGATTATCCAATGATCCTGACGTCCGGTCGTTTGGTGGAATACGAAGGTGGCGGTGATGAGACCCGTTCAAACCCGTGGCTTGCTGAATTGCAGCAGGACATGTTCGTCGAAATCAATACACGTGATGCCAACAACCTCGGTGTGCGCGATGGCGAACAGGTTTGGGTCGAAGGCCCCGAAGGCGGCAAGGTCAAAGTGATGGCCATGGTCACCGAACGGGTCGGCGAAGGGGTAGCATTCATGCCGTTCCACTTTGGCGGCCATCTGGAAGGTGAAGACCTGAGGAGCAAATATCCCGAAGGTGCCGATCCATATGTGTTGGGTGAATCCACAAACACCGCACAGACCTACGGCTATGATTCAGTAACCCAGATGCAAGAGACCAAGGCCACTCTTTGCAAAATCTCGGTAGCGTAAGGAGCAAAACCAATGGCAAGAGCAAAGTTTCTCGTCGACGCCGAACGCTGCATTGAATGCAACGCCTGCGTCACAGCCTGTAAAAACGAACACGAAGTACCGTGGGGCATTAACCGCCGGAAAGTCGTCACGATCAATGACGGCTCACCGGGTGAACGGTCGATCTCTGTGGCGTGTATGCACTGTTCCGATGCACCTTGTATGGCGGTCTGCCCTGTAGACTGTTTTTACCAGAACGAGGAAGGGGTGGTGCTCCACTCCAAAGACTTGTGCATCGGTTGTGGCTACTGCTTTTATGCGTGCCCCTTTGGCGCGCCGCAGTTCCCGCAGGCCGGCAACTTCGGTTCACGCGGCAAGATGGACAAATGTACCTTCTGCGCCGGTGGCCCTGAGGAAACGCATTCCACCGCTGAATTCGCCAAGTACGGCCGCAACCGGATCGCGGAAGGCAAGCTGCCGATCTGCGCCGAAATGTGCGCAACCAAGGCGTTGCTGGCGGGTGACGGCGACGTCGTTTCAGGCATCTACCGCGAGCGTGTGGTTGCACGCGGCTTCGGTTCCGGTGCATGGGGCTGGGGTTCGGCATACGGCCAGCGCGACGGCTGATACGCCCTGACCAAATGTAAAATCAGGGCGGCCCAAACGGGTCGCCCTTTTTCGCTGATATGAAACAAGAGGAAACCCCATGTTTCGCATGCTGATGGCGCTGCTGCTTTCAATGACCGTTGTTACCACACCCCACGCGCAAGAGGCGGTGACGCCTGACCGTTCCGCAACGGGCGGAGCACAGACGTTGGAGGATATTCTTGCCCGCCAGCGGGGCGAGGAAGTGGACAACAGTTTCCGCCGGAACAACATAGGCGACCCTGATGGCGCACCCGGTCTTGGCACACAGCTCGGAACTTTGGGCGGTGCATCGGACCCTGAACTTTGGCGTGCGCTCAGGTTCGGCGAGGCGAAGATCACAGCGTCCAATGACGGGCCTGCTTCCACGACGCTGATACAGGACGGGGGCATGCGGTGGCTTACATTCCGCCAAGGTCCTCTTGCGACATACGGGGCCTATCTGTTGGGCGGCACAATCTTGCTGCTTGGCCTCTTCTATCTGATCCGCGGTCGCATCCGCATCGATGGTGAGAAAACAGGCCGCAAGATCGAGCGCTTCAAGGCGATCGAGCGGTTTGGCCACTGGATGCTTGCGGGATCGTTCGTCCTGCTTGGCCTTACCGGTTTGATATCGCTTTTCGGGCGCAAGGTGTTGATCCCTGCTTTTGGACATGAGGCGTTTGCGACTGTCGCGGTGGGGTCCAAGTGGATACACAACAATGTCTCTTGGGCATTCATGATCGCGCTGGTGATGATCTTTGTCATGTGGGTCATTCACAATCTGCCCGACCGGACAGACATCAACTGGCTGCTGAAAGGCGGCGGTATCTTTTCCAAAGGGCACCCGCCCGCCAAGAAATTCAACGCCGGTCAGAAACTGATCTTCTGGTCCGTGATCGTTTTTGGCACATCTATTTCGGTCTCCGGCATTGCTTTGCTTTTCCCGTTCGAGCTGAACATGTTTGCCGCGACCTTCGCCAAGCTTAACAGCCTCGGGATACCGGAGGCTCTGGGCTTTGGCCAACTGCGCGAAACGCTCGCTCCGCATGAGGAGATGCAATATGCGCAACTGTGGCACGCCATGATGAGCTTTGTCCTGATGGCGATCATTCTGGCGCATATCTATATCGGCACGGTCGGTATGGAAGGTGCCTATGACGCCATGGGGTCAGGTGAGGTCGAAGAGCAATGGGCACGCGAGCACCATTCGATTTGGGTGGAAGAGGTGCAGGCCAAGAAGCAGTCCTCCTCCGAAAGCGCAACACCCGCTGAATAGATGCTGCGCGGTTTGTGCATAGCCCTGCTGATGGCCGGTCCACTGGCTGCGCAGGAGTTCTTTACCCTCAAGGGACACGGCGGGCCGATTATGGACATCGCCGTGGCCCCGAACGGCCAGATTGCGACAGCGAGTTTTGACAATTCTGTTGGCCTTTGGGATGGCGAAAGACCCCGCTGGTTTGAGGGACATCGCGCGGCTGTGACGGCATTGTCTTATGATGCGGCACCGGCGTTGCTGTCCGGTGGCGATGATTTCCGCGTGCTGATGTGGCACCCCGGAAATGACGGACCAGTTGAGGTTACCAAACACCTTGGAAAGGTGAGCGCCATTGCGGTGTCGCCCGATGGCCGCTTGGTAGCGAGTGCGGGTTGGGACGGGTTCGTGAACGTCTCCGGAATGCCACAAAGCGATACGCCGCAGGACGATGCGCAACCGACGGTGTTAAAGGGGCATCGATCAAACGTGACCGCTGTTGCCTATGGTCCCGAAAACGCGCTCTATTCAGCGTCGTCGGACGGCACATTGCGCATTTGGGAAGGGACAGCACCGGTTCTCAGATCGCGCACGCTGGTGAAACACGGATTTGGTATCAACAGGATGATCGTGACGGCGGACTGGATCGCTTATGGTGCTGTTGATGGCGGCACCCGTATCGTTGATGCCAAGACCGGTGATCAGATCGCGGATTTCACGCTCGACCGGCGGCCGATCCTCTCGATGGCTTTTCACGCGCCAAGCCGGCAACTCGCCGTGGGGGACGGTCAGGGGTATATCATGGTGATCGATACGGACACCCTCAAAATCTCACGTGATTTTCGTGCGACGCGTCAGGGGCCGATCTGGGCGTTGGCCTTTTCCCCTGATGGCGAAAACATCCATGCAGGCGGGATTGAGGATACGGTCTATTCTTGGCCTGTTGATACGATGGACGAACACGGACCGATGCAGGGGACCACGCGCAGTTTTCTGGAAAAACCCGAAAGCCTGCCCAACGGCGAGCGGCAGTTCAAACGCAAGTGTTCGATCTGTCATACATTGACAGCGGGCAGTGCGCGCAAAGCGGGCCCCAGTCTGCACCAAGTCTTTGGCCGCAAGGCCGGTACCGTGCCGGATTATACCTATTCCGATACATTGAACGGGTCGGATATCGTCTGGTCCGCCGAGACGATCAATGCTTTGTTTGACATAGGCCCGGATCACTATATCCCCGGGACAAAGATGCCGATGCAACGTATCGTCAAGCCCAGCGATCGCGACGATCTGATCGACTTTTTACGCAGCGCTACGGCGCAAGAGGAGAACTGAGATGAAAGCTATGATTATCGCGTTTGTGGCCGTTGCAGTGATCGCTGTCGGTGCAAATCTGATCCTTGGGCAAGTCGGCTTTTCCAGTCAGGACCGGACCGCCGGGTCAGCCGTGCGTCTGGATGACTGAGTGACGGTGCAACAGGCCAGGTAGCCACGTCATGAATGAAATATGGGCCGGTATGCAGGCGGCGTTCCGGCTGATCATTACCCTCGATCCAGATCTTGTGAACATCACACTCAGGTCGTTGCAGGTCAGCCTCTCTGCGCTTGTGATCGCCTGCATCATCGCCCTGCCCTTTGGGACATGGCTGGCCATCAGGCGCTTTCGCTTTCGCCGTATGACAATTGCCACGCTGAACGCCCTCATCGGTTTGCCGCCAGTTGTCGTCGGTCTGATCGTCTACCTGTTGCTGTCGCGTTCCGGTCCCTTTGGTGTTTTCGGCTTGCTGTTCACGCCAACCGCCATGATCATTGCGCAAGTGATTATCATCACGCCGCTGATCGCATCGGTGACACATCAGGCCATGCGCGAGCTGTGGGCGGAATATCACGATCTGCTGATCTCAATGAACACGACCAAGCGCCAACGCATCTGGACCCTGATCCGCGATGGCAGGCGCACGTTGCTGACCGCAGCACTGGCGGGTTTCGGACGTGCCATCGGCGAAGTTGGCGCAATTATGATCGTCGGGGGCAACATCGACAATGCGACGCGTGTCTTGACCACGGCCATTGCGCTTGAGACGGGTAAGGGTGATTTTGCCTTGGCGCTTGGTTTGGGCTTTGTGCTTATCGCGCTGGCGCTGGTTTTGAATTTCGCGATCCACGCGCTGTCGCGCACAGAGAGGGAAGGCAGATGGTAAAGCAACCCATGTCTGTCACCCTTCAGGATGTGGTTCTGAAGCGACGCGGCACCCGTATCCTTGGACCTGTGAACCTGAAGCTTGAGGATAAAGGTTTCACGATTGTGCTGGGGCCGAACGGTGCGGGCAAGACGTCCCTGCTCAAGGTGTTGCACGGTGTCGAGCGGTTGTCCGGGGGATCTGTGCGGTGGTCGGTGACGCCGGTTCAGGCGCGCGAGGCGCAGGCTTATGTGTTCCAGAAACCGATCATGCTGCGCCGGTCTGTGCGGCAGAACCTTGCCTTTCCGTTGCAGCTCTTGAAAGTCCGCAGATCGGAGATCGCTTTGCGGGTAAGCGATTGGGCGGGACGTATCGGGTTGGCGGATGCGCTTGACCGGCCTGCCACACTGTTGTCGGGAGGTGAGCAGCAAAAGCTTGCTTTGGCGCGCGCCTTGATACGTGATCCGCAGGTCCTGTTTCTGGATGAGCCCTGTGCCAACCTTGACGGGCGTTCCACCCGCGAAATCGAGACGTTGCTGCACACGTCCTTTGACGCGGGCACGCGAATAATCATGACAACACACGACCTTGGACAGGCGCGGCGCCTTGCAAGCGACGTGATCTTTCTTTTGAATGGCACTGTGCGCGAACAAGCTGACGCGCCATCTTTCTTTGCCGCTCAACGCAGTGACGAAGCCCGTGCTTTTCTAAATGGAGATATTATAGAATGACCCGCTTTCTTGCTATTATTCTGGTTCTTGCCGGTTTTCAGGCAAGTGCTGAAACACTTCGTATGGCTGTAACCACCAGTTTTCATAATTCAGGACTGTCAGAGGTTCTTTTGCCGGCGATTCAAGAGGATACCGGCCTCGAGGTGCAGTTGCTTGTCGTGGGCACCGGTCAGGCCATCCGCCTTGGCCAGGCAGGAGATGTTGACGCTATTCTCGTGCATTCAAGATCGGCGGAGGAGGCGTTTCTGGCAAACGGATATGGCACCCACAGACGCGAGATCATGTATAATGATTTCGTGTTTATCGGGCCATCGACGGATCCGGCAGAAATTGCAGATGCAGAGAGCGCGATAGACGCGTTGGACAAGATTCAACAGGCAAAGGCCCCCTTTGTCAGCCGCGGTGATGACAGCGGCACGCACAAAAAGGAGCTTTCGTTGTGGTCCACTGCAAGTGCTGACCCGGCGCAGTTCGGCGACTGGTACAATGCTGTCGGTGCGGGAATGGGGGCTAGCCTCAATACCGCAGCAGGCCTTGCCGCTTATATCATGGCGGACAGGGCGAGTTGGCTGAATTTTGGCAACAAGCAGGACATGGCGCTGCTTTATGCAGGGGATCCGATTCTGTTCAATCAATATGCTTATATTCCGGTTAACCCAGAGCGCCATCCACATGTCAAAAACGATGCGGCCATGCAGTTGGAAACATGGCTGACGTCAGCCACCGCAAAAGAGTTGATCAACGGCTATACGATTAACGCAGAGCCGTTGTTCACCTTCAATGCCAAGCCATAGGACCAAGCAGGTCTCAGGCGGTCAGGTTGCCTGAAGACGCTTGAACAGGGCGGATGTGTCCCAGCGGCCGCCGCCCATTTTCTGCACATCCTTGTAGAACTGATCGACCAGCGCCGTGACCGGCAGGCTTGCACCGTTTTCATTCGCGGTGCTGAGGCAGATCGCCAGATCCTTCCGCATCCAGTCTACAGCAAAGCCGTGCTCGAAATGATCGTCGAGCATTGTCTCGTAGCGGTTCGCCATTTGCCAGCTACCTGCGGCGCCTTGTGAAATAACCTCTACCACATCGCGCCCGTCCAGTCCGGCTTTGGTTGCGAAATGCAGCGCCTCCGAAAGACCCTGCACCAGACCTGCGATTGCAATCTGGTTGGCCATTTTCGTCAGCTGTCCCGCGCCACTGTCACCGATGCGACGGCAGAGTTTGGCGTAGACGTTCATCACCGGCTCGGCGCGGTCGTATTCGGCCTGATCGCCACCACACATGATGGAAAGCTGTCCGTTCTCTGCACCGGCCTGCCCGCCTGAAACGGGTGCATCGACAAAACCGATGCCTTTGTCTTTGGCCGCTGCATAAAGTTCGTGCGTTACCGCAGATGAAACTGTCGTGTGATCGACGAACAATGCACCCGAATTCATTCCGGCAAAGGCACCGTCATCCCCCAGACATACTGAACGCAGATCA
Source organism: Sulfitobacter noctilucicola (assembly GCF_000622385.1). Lineage (NCBI taxonomy): Bacteria > Pseudomonadati > Pseudomonadota > Alphaproteobacteria > Rhodobacterales > Roseobacteraceae > Sulfitobacter > Sulfitobacter noctilucicola. The sequence goes on along the minus strand of NZ_JASD01000001.1, from coordinate 6,989 downwards.
TCATCATTGCCGACACAGGCCATGACCATTTCCGCGCCTTTGGCAGCTTCTGCCGGTGTGGATGCGCTTTGGCCGCCGTGTTCTTTGGTCCATGCTTCTGCTTTGGCCGCTGTGCGGTTGTAGACAGTGACCTCATGGCCTGCCGCTTGCAAATGGCCGGCCATGGGATACCCCATTACGCCAAGGCCGAGAAATGCAACTTTTGTCATTGTGGTGTCCTTTTCGAAATTTATAGCAAGTCGCCCGGTGTTTGGCCGGCAAAGAAGGCGTCCAGATTATCGAGCGCGCGAAAGCCCATTGCATCGCGGGTCTTGCGCGTCGCGCTGCCGATGTGGGGCAGCATAAAGATGTTATCGTGCGCCGCAAAGGCCGGGTTGCCGCCGGGTTCAACCTGAAAGCAATCCAGACCCGCGGCGGCGACCTGACCGCTTTTCAGTGCGTCAAGCAAGGCCGCTTCGTCAACAAGCGCACCGCGTGCTGAATTCACCACGACCGCACCGCGTGGCAGCAAGGCAAAGCGGTCGTTGTCCATGAGATTCGTCGTTTCTGGTGTCGCAGGGCAATGAAGGGAGAGGAAATCGGCGACGCCAAGCAAGCTTTCAACGTCTGTATGATAGATGGCACCATGTGCCTGATCTGCCGGAAGTTCGGTGCGGTTGTAATAGTGGATATCCATATCAAAGCCGCGCGCCTTGGCCGCAAAGGCACGGCCCACGCGGCCCATCCCGATGATGCCCAGCCGGGAACCGGTGACTTGTTTGCCCACCATAAAGGCCGGTGACCAACTGTCCCATTCACCGCTGCGCACAATCCTGTCGCCTGCAACGGCGTTTCGTGCGGCACCCAACATCAGGAGCATCGCAAGCTCTGCCGTGGCGTCCGACAAAACGTCGGGGGTGTTGGTGACGGCGATGCCACGGTCCTTAAGTGCGGGCAGATTACAATGATCCACGCCGACAGAATGGTTCGCAACGATCTTGAGCCGGTCGGAGAACTGCGCCACGACATCCGCGCTGAAATGTTCGGAATGACAGGGGATGATGGCGTCGAATTCGGCGCTCGCGGCAATCAGTTGTTCCGCTGTGCCGGGCAGGTCCTCGTGATTGATGACGACGTCATAATCCCGTGCGGCACGCTCCAGCGTTGCGTCGGACAGGCGGCGGGTGATCCATAGGCGTTTCTTGCTCATTTCTTGCGCACGCATTCGTCCCAGAAATCATAGATGGCCATGCCGCAGACGATAATCGCGATGATCATGAAGGGCAGACCGCCGGTAAACCCAGCAAACCCGCTAGAGATGCTTTGCGACAGGCCGCCGATGAAGATGCACAGGAACGCGGTGCCAATCAGGCCGACGATTAGTTTAACAGTGTATGACATAGACTGTCCTTTCTTTAGTCCGCTTGCGCGAGCGTCGTTTGCAACCAACGTGCCGTGCGCAGCAAACGGTCGTCTTTTTCAACGGAGCCGATAAGTTGCACACCGATCGGCAGTCCTGTTGCCCCCACCAGAAGCGGTAAGCTCACACAAGGCAAGCCTGCGAGCGTCCAGAGCGTGCAGAAAATAGGATCGCCTGTGCCGTTGCCGAATACGGGGGCTTCGCCAGCTGCAGAGGGGGCGATGATTGCGTCGAATTCGACAAAGAAGTCGGCAAAGAAATCTTCGGCCGATTTTTTGACGGCCAGCGCATCTTCATATTCGGTTTTGGTGATCTGACGCGCACGGGTGATGACGGGTTTGAGCGTATCGCTGATCTGATCCCAGTGCGTATCAAAGACCTCTGCCTGATGTTGGGCAATCTCGTATTCGTGAATGCGCGCCTGAACGGCCACCAGATTAGACAGCGTGTCGGCAGGGGCCATCCGGGTGACTTGTGGCCCCAGAATATCAAGCACTGCGTCGAACCCTTCGCGGGCATCATCCGAAAGCCGATCGTTGAAAGGCAGATCGAACCAGGCAAGATCAGGAGTAACAGGAGCCTCGGCCACCGCGCCTGCCGACATGTCGGGGCGCGGGCGGGCAAAGCTGACGGGGTCGCGGTGATCATAGCTGCCAATGACATCCGTCAGCAAAGCGACATCCGCCAATGTGCGGCCAAAGCAACCGACCTGGTCTAGCGATACAGAGGTTTGCAGCAAACCATTGCGCGAGATCACGCCGCGAGTCGGCTTGAACCCGAAAGTCCCGCAGAACGATGCCGGCCGTATAACGGAGCCGTTGGTTTGCGTTCCGATGGCTAGTGGCACGTGGAATGCCGCAACAGCGGCCGCTGACCCGCTGGAGGACCCACCGGGGCTGTGGTCGGGATTATGCGGATTACGTGTTTCATTGGCGTGCACAAAGGCAAGTTCGGTTGTGACCGTCTTGCCCATGATTACCGCACCGGCTTCGCGTAAATGCTCGACCAGCCGCGCCACCTCTTCGGTCTGTCGCCCCTCAAAGATCGGAGTGCCCCGTTGAGTTGGCATTCTGGCGGTGTCGATGATGTCTTTCAGACCAACCGGAATGCCGTGCAGCGGCCCGAGCGGCATCCCCGCCTTGCGAATGCGGTCACATTCTGTGGCCTGCGCCAGTGCTGCATCCGGATCAAGAAAAGCCCATGCCTTGATGCCGGCATCGGTTTCGGTGATCCGGTCCAGACAGGATTGAACAAGCTGCACAGACGTGAGCCGCCCCGCAGCACAAGCCGAAAGGGCCTCTGCTGCGCTTAAAGTGTAGGCGTCTTTGATCATGGGATGTATGGCCCGAAGAGATAGTCAGGGAACCAAAGCGCGATTCCGGGAAACTGGTACATCAGCACCATCGTCAGGATTACGATCCCGAGATAGGGCATGATCCCCCTGAAAATCTCCATCAGCTCGATCTGCTTTTTCAATACGCCTTTTAGATAATAGGCCGACATCGCCATGGGCGGGGTCAGGAATGACGTCTGGAGGTTCAGCGCGACGAGCATTGCAAAGAAGTAGGGGTTCACGCCAAAAACTTCCAACAGCGGCAGGAAAATTGGCACAAAAATAATCAGGATTTCAGACCATTCCAGCGGCCAGCCGAGCAAGAAGATGATGATCTGCGCGAGGACAAGGAACTCCCATGGTTCAAGGTCCATACCGCCAACCCAATCGGCGATGATGTCATGTCCGCCAAGATAGGAAAACACCGACGCAAAGGTCCATGAGCCGACAAAAAGCCAGCACACCATTGCTGTGGCCTTGGCCGTCAGGAAAACGCTTTCCTTCAACTTGGTCCATGTCATGGAGCGGTACAGCACCGCCAGCACCATGCCACCCAGCGCACCCATTGCTGCCGCTTCGGCGGGTGTCGCCAGACCACCGAGGATAGAGCCAAGAACAAGCGCGATCAGAACGGTTAGCGGAACAAAGCTGACCAGCAAATCCCAGTAGATTTCACGCGGAGGAGGGACGTCCTCCATCGTTGGTTTGGGTGCCAGCGAAGGCGTGATCCAGACCCGCACGATCACGTAGACAATATAAAGACCCGCGAGCAGCATACCCGGAAAGAGTGCCGCCGCATAAAGACGCAAAGGCGACAAATCCGCGATTGCTGCATAAACGATCAGCATGATCGATGGCGGGATCAGAATTCCCAATGTGCCGCCCGCGCAGATAACGCCGGATGCAAAGCTCTTGTTGTAGTTCGCGTTCGCCATCGCAGGGAAAGCAAGCAATCCCATCAGCGTGACAACGGCCCCGACAATGCCGGACGCGGTCGAAAAGACCGCGCAGGTCAAAAGAGCGGCAATGGCAAGGCTACCCGGCAGATTGCGCGCGGCCATGTAGAGAGAGAAGAAGAGCTTGTCGACGATGTTGGCGCGTTCCACCACATAGCCCATGAACAGGAACAAAGGGATAGCGACAAGTGTCGGGTTCTCCATCACCGAATAGGTGTTCTGGTTCACCAGATAGAAGATATTGTTGTTGAAAATGTCGCTGAAACTGTCGATCGATCCGCCTTGATGGTAGGCGTAGTAGCCAAAGGCCACGCCCATCGCGAGCAGTGTAAAAGCGATTGGAAAACCAAGTAGAACAAGGACAATGAACAGTCCAAGCATCAACAGGGCGACTTCGGGATTTGTCATCTTTTTATCTTTCTGAAGTTGCCGTGTGGCTTATTTCTTGCCCGGTGAGACCGCGCGGATGGCGTCAAGGTCAACATCGGTGAGCAGGTCTTCGGTTTCTTTCACATCCGCCAGCCGTTCGGGCCAGACGCCGGACCGCATGGCAAATATACAGCGCACCAGCTCGGCGATACCTTGGATGGCAAGCAATCCACCGGCCAACGGAATCAGGGATTTGAAGAAATAGATCTGGATGGAAGCGGGGCTGTTAAAGCTCACTTCCTTATACCGCCAGCTGTCCGAGGCGATTTCGTATCCGTACCAAACCAGCGCGATGATACCGGGAAAGAAGAACAGGAAATAGAGAACGAAATCGAGCGTTGCCTGCACCCGAACCGGAAACAACCGGTAGACCACATCGGCGCGTACATGCGTGTCCTGCGCCAACGCATACGCGCCGCACATCAAGAACAGGGCACCATACATCTGGATCATCATGTCGAAGGCCCAGACCGTCGGAGCATTCAGCACATAACGGACGAAAACCTCGTATGACACAGAGAGCGTCAGGATCAGGATACACCAGCCAAAGGCGCGCCCCGTCCAAAGGCTCAGGCCTTCGATAGCGTGAACAAATCTCATTTATCTGTCGCTCCCCTAACAGACTTCGCCCGAAAGTTTTGTGGCACTTCCTTAAGCGTAAAATGTCCGGGCACCGCACAGGGCACCCGGACGTCTTTTCAGGTTTCTAAACTCAACCGAAGTAGTGGTTGTAGGCCAGCTTGTAGTCAGGCTGGTTCAGGTTGAGATAGTTCATCACATCCTTGGCGTACGCCTTTTGTGATTCCATCACCTTGGCAAAGAACGGGTCATCCTCTGCGATGCGCGCAGTGACTTTGTCCCATGCCTCAAGCTGGGCCGCCATAACGCTGTCCGGCGTGCGGTAAACGTTAACACCATCGGATTCCTGCAGCTTCAGCAGGTCATCGGAATAACGCTTGGTGTTGCCCCAGTAGAAACCGGAGTTTTCTGCCATTGAAGCGTTCTTGATGATCGCCTTGTGCTCATCCGACAGGGAGTTGAACTTGTCTTTGTTGATCGTAACCTCAAAGAATTCCTGCGACTGGTGATAGGACGCAAGGTGGTAGTGCTTGGAAACATCCTGCATACCAAAGTCACGGTCAGACGTCGGGTTATTGAATTCCGCCGCATCAATCAGGCCGGATTTCATCGCCGGCTGGATTTCACCGCCGGGCAGTTGAACAACAGACATACCCATTTCAAGCAGCACGTCAGCCGCCAGACCAACGGTCCGGTACTTGAGGCCGTTCATCTGGCTTGCGTCTGTGATCTGCTCCTGGAACCAACCAAGCGGCTGCGCAGGCATCGGCGAGTTAAAGAACGAGACAACATTCAAGCGAAGGCTGTCCATCAATTCGTCAAAGAGTTCCTGACCGCCACCTGCATGGACCCAACCCAGCACTTCCTGAGATGACCAGCCAAAGCAAGGACCGGTGCCGAACAGGGACGCGGCCTTGGATTTGCCATACCAGTAAGCAGGCACATAGTGCGCCGCATCCAGAACACCGCGGTGGACCGCATCCTGCATCTGGCTTGTTTTCACAACGGCGTCGACAGACAGAACTTCGATGGTCAATGAACCGCCGGACATCTCGTTAACGCGTGCCGCAAACGACTGTGCGTTTTCCAAGAAGATGCCGCCGCCCCAGGCTGCCTGCATCTTGATCGTCGTGCCGTGACCGTCCGCAAGGGCAGGCGTGGCGAGTGCTGCGGCGCCGGCAACAGCCGAACCGCGCAGAAATTTTCTGCGGTTTACAGTATTTGTCATGTTTCCTCCCAAGGAATTTGATGCAGCGGTTTTTGTTTTTGCCACATCCATTTTTAGACGCCCGGACCACGCGTATTCTTCGCGCTTTTCCAGACCTCGGAGCGAAGTTAATTCAAACCTGAAGTTAGGCAAGCGCTACTTTGGTGTTTTTTGAGCATAGTGGTCCCGATTTAGGCGGTTTGAAATTCGATCTTGAGCGACCTCGACCGAGCGCGCGCGGTAGGGTTTGACTTAACTATCTGATAAGGTGGGAATTTATATGGCTCGAAAGACTGCTGGTGAAATCTCATGCATTGATATTCTGTCGTATAGCAAATCCAGAAGTAACGTGTCAGGCCAATCGGGTTCTTTCAAATGTATACAGAACCTGCCAAAAATCCGCTTACCTCGGCGAATCACGCCGTATCTACGCGATTCTGTATACAGAGACTCATAGTAAACGTAGCGATCCGGCACTGCCGGGTTAAGGAGACAGCCCTTGCCCAATCGAAGTCTTACGCAATCTGAGAAGGCTTTGCTCGGCTTGCGGTCTCTTGTGATGTCGGGCGATTTTGCGAAAGGGCAGCGGTTGTCAGAAGTGGCGATGGCCGCCCAACTTGGTATCTCACGCACCCCTTTGCGACAGGCGATGGACCGGTTGGTTGCTGAAGGCCTTCTGGAGCGGATCAGCACAGGTGGTTGCCGTGTTGCGACATTTACCAAAGAAGATATTGCCGATGCGATAGAGTTGCGTGGCGTGATCGAGGGTACTGCCGCGCGGATGGCCGCAGAGCGTGGCGTAACCCCCGATCTGATGACGCAGGCAGTGCTGGTTCTTGATCAGATTGACGCGGCCCTCGCGACCGGTCAGGCACCGGATTTCGAACAATATGTTCAGTTGAACGCGAGGTTTCATGAGCTACTGACCGAATTCCCGGGCAGCCCCCTGATCCGGCGAGAGGCGCAACGGATGAACTTGCTGCCGCTGGCCTCCCCTTCTGCCTTTCTCAGCGATCAGGCGGCGATCCCTGATTTCCAGAATTCGTTGAGCTACGCACAGCATCAACATCGCGCGATCCTGGATGC